>CAUZIZ010000082.1:0-22707 GCA_963579905.1 Acidobacteria bacterium UBA6911
CGCTTGCTTGTACTCGTCCCAGAGCAGCATCAGGGTCACATGTTTGTGCCGGCAGCGCTCCTCATGAACCGTGGTGAAGTTGGGGAGGGGTCGTGGGCGGGGGGGCGACTTACCCGTGGGAGGAAACAACTGCTGCTGAATCGTCCGGTCATCCCACCCCTCCGGTAGGGGCCAGCTAAGACCGGCTTGTTGGGCCCGGCGCACATACTCGGCCACGGTGCTGCGAGCCAGGGCACAGCTCCGGGCGATCTGCCGGTTGGAGAAACGACTGTTCATGGGGTCACTGTAGGTCCGCGGTAATGGCCTTCCCTCGGTGGCCCCACCCTTCCTACGTCACAATTCTGTTGACAGTATAGGATATCGTCGGGTATACTCCTTTGATATTCATTAACCACAGGAGGAACTTATGCAGTGTATGGTAGACAAGTGTGAGAGGGAAGCAAAAACACGAGGTATCTGTCCGACACATTACCGGGGCATCTTCAGGCTGATCAAGACAGGTAGGACCAACTGGGCCTACCTAGAAGAAGCCGGGAAGGTCCTGCCTGCCTACTCAAAGAAAGGGGTTCTGGGTACCTACCTCGACCTCCCGGATGAAGCTGAAACTTCAGGCGTAGGACATTCTTGATCTTGTGCATGGACTTCCTTTGATTCGGCACGATCGCTCCTCCGAAAAGGAGTCATCGTACCGAAGGAGTCCAACATCGCTCCCTCCTGTCGTGGGAACCGATTCCGGGAAACCGGCCACCCTTCCGGAAACCCGGCTTCTAGTGGCCGGTTTCGTCCGGAATACGCAACTTACTCCGGAAATGCGTTTTTGTTCTTTTCATCGTTGCGGGTCTGCTGACGTATTCGGCCACAGCGCAAACGATGCAAACGATGGCTCACACCACGAATGCATGCATATCCCAATCAATGACGAGTGCTACCCCGTCCTTAGGGATGCGCACGAAGATCGTATTTGTATATAAGACCTTCACGGCATCACGCGTTTGCAATCTCACCATGATGACCAATGTGGGCGTGTGCGGTGCGAGTGTCATGGGCGGTATGTTCAAGTTATCGGCAACAGTGTCCTTCGCGACGACCATGATGTACTTTACGATGCAACCGCACATATGTCAGTGGACATGTAACGGCGGCTGCGGGACAGTCGCGATAACTGGATCATCTAACGGACTTCCGGTCGAGCTCATGGACTTCTACATCGAGAAGGCCGACGACCCTCAACCGGATACAGAAGACAATGCTGTGGCCAAGCCCTGAAGCCCCACCCAGGCAGCTTTACTCCCCCTCCAAACACTCCCCAAAACAAACCACAATCGCGTGGTCTAGCTTGAGCATGCCCGGACCAAACAGGCTTGCTCCGTCAAACCAGGACGAGAAGTTGCTGTGGCTGAGGGTTTCTTTGCAGACGAGGTGAAAGCACGCCTTGCCCTCCTTCTCCATAATCATCGGAACGACGGAGGGGTGGTCTGCGGTGCGCTCTCCGATGTAAGTCGAAGCCTTACGCCGCCACGTCATCCCGCGGTGTAACTTCCTTCTCGATCTGCTCCTGGAGGCGGTCCTTGGCAACCCTCAGTTCATAGTGTGCCTGCAGGTTCATCCAGAATTCCGCAGGAAGGCCAAAGTATCGGCCCAGGCGCATAGCGGTCTCTGCTGAAATCCCCCGCTTACCATGGACAATTTCATTGATGCGGCGTGCATATACCGAGATATCCTTTGCTAGTCGGTACTGGCTACGCCCTAGTGGCTTCATCAGCTCCTCGAGCAGAATCTCCCCCGGGTGGACAGGCGACAGATTCTTGTCCCTAACCATTTTTCTCTCCCTTTCTACCTTTCTGCCGGGCGGGGGGCATCCTCGCTCCCCGCCCGATCTCTCCATGCATTTCTAGTGGTAGTCTACTATCTCAACATCATAGGCGTGCCCCTATAGGCGTGCCCCTCGTACCAGCGAAAGCAGACTCTCCACTGCCTATTGATTCGGATGCTGTGCTGGCCTTTTCGCTTGCCCTTGAGGCTCTCCAGACGATTGGCAGGAAACACTCTCAGATGACCCAGGGACGTGGCGGAATACAGCAACTCCAGCTTCCGGAGGGCAACCTTGCCAACATCCTGAAACTTCCGTGTGAACTCAAGGTTGAAGAGCTTCTCAGTGTCCTTGCAACCGAATCCCTTAATCATGTTTATTTCATTAACGGAAACCGTTAATCCTGTTAAGCGTTATTATCAAGAAATGTGAGAAAAAGTGGGCCAGTTTGGGCAGGCAGGGCGGCGAAGGTCGCCCTGTCTCCTTGGAGTGCACTCGCTGGCGGCATGCGTTTTTGGGTATACAGGATGGGTCGCTAGAATGCAGCTCTACCCAGAGTGTTCTGACCGAGTCAAGTTCTGCTTCAGGCGCGGAAGCTTGAGTTCCTCAACCTTTGCCTCTATCATGCTCCTCTCGTGCCAAGAACGATTCTGCTTTGTCTCTTTGCCTGGCTGGTTCCTGGAGGCGGTCATCTGCTGCTGAAGAGGTGGGGACGTGCCGTACTCTTCTTTGGCGTTGTGACCGTCCTCTTCTGCCTGGGTCTCTCTATGGATGGTCGGCTTTTCGAGCTGACTCCCGGTTTTTTCGGTTTCCTGAAGTTCTTCGCCGATTTGAGTATCGGCCTGCCGTACCTGCTAGGAAAATGGGTGGGCTGGGGTGTTGGAGACATCCATTCCTTCGGCTATGAGTATGGGAATACCTACATCTACACGGCAGGACTACTCAACATGCTGGTAGTTTTGGACACCTTTGATATCGCCAAAGGACGCCGCTCGTGAATCACTTTAACGGACTGATTATTCTTACCATTGGCATTGCCACCGTTTTCGCCATGATCAACAAGGACAACGCCTCTGAGCGGGTTCGCTATTTTCTCTCCCTCCTGGGCTATATGGTGGTAGGTTCCCTGATCGCTGTCTGGCTTATGAATTTCATCCCCTGGTGAGGGAGGTGGGGCAGTTGCCTGGAACCACCCGGTGGGGAATGATCACGTTTCTCAGTTGGGGCCCTGCGCTCGTGTGGGCTGTCGCCATATTTGTTTTCTCTCACCAAAGTCAGCCACCGATGGGCGGACTAGCTGCTGACTATATTCTCCACTTCCTGGCCTACCTGGTCTTCGGCCTGACTTTGACCTGGGGAATCACGGAGCGCTTTCGAGAGGAGTTCACAATCAAACGGACAGTGATTGTACTGGTGTTTGCCTGTCTTTACGCGGCCAGCGATGAGCTTCACCAGTCCTTCATTCCCGGGCGAGATGCATCACTGCAAGATTTTTTCGCTGATACCCTCGGTGCCAGCGCCAGCGTGTGGACCCTCTGCCTCTTCAGTATTCGGCAGCAGGGTGGTCGTTCCGGGTGAGCTCCTTGGCGTGAGTCATGAAGAAGGATCTGTATGACTATCGCCGAAAACGTGATTTCGAGAAGACCAGGGAACCCTCAGGCGAGCCTTCCCAGCGCCTCAAGTCTTCCTCTCGGTTTTTCATTCAGAAGCACGATGCAACTCGTCTGCACTACGACTTGAGACTCGAAATGGAAGGGGTTCTGCGCTCCTGGGCTGTGCCCAAGGGTCCCTCCTTCGATCCTTCAGATAAGCGTCTCGCAGTTCTAGTCGAAGACCACCCACTGGAGTACCTGGATTTCGAAGGAGTCATCCCGGCCGGACAGTATGGAGCTGGGCGGATGCTGGTATGGGATCACGGCGTCTACGAATACCGGGGAACGGAGAGCGATCCCACCTCAGCCCTGAAGAAGGAGAAACTTGAGTTCTTTCTCCAGGGAGAAAAACTGAGAGGCTTCTGGATTCTGGTGAAAACGTCGGGTCGAGGAAAGGACGAATGGCTTTTCTTCAAGAAAGAGGATGAGTACGTAAGGGTCGGTCAAGACATTCTCAGCAGTCGGCCCGAGTTGGTCCTCTCCGGGCGCACCCTGGAAGAGATAGACGAGACTTCGACTCCCAGCCACACTGACCATCTTCATCGCCTACTCGATAGCTTGCAGATCGCCCCGGGAAGGGGAGTCGAGGTTGCTCCACCCATGCTCGCGACCCTGGCGGATCAAGTCCCCCAGGCCGCGCACTGGATCTATGAGCTGAAATACGATGGAATTCGAGCGCTTGCCGTCAAGGCCGGTGCCCAGATCAAGCTTCTCTCTCGCAACCTGAAGCTACTTGGGGAGCAATTCCCAGAGATCATCGAAGATCTGGGACAGGTTCCCGGGGACAGCTTCCAGCTGGATGGAGAGATTGTGGCGGTTGATGAGCAGGGTCGTCCCCGATTTCAGCTTCTCCAGCCCCGCATCGGTCGGCGCAATCGCTCCTCCGGAGGTCCAGTAAAGGAGGAGGTCCCGGTCTATTTCTACGTTTTTGACCTACTCGAGTGCGATGGTTACGATCTCCGTCGCGCCACCTTGAGGGAGCGCAAGAATGTTCTGCAAACACTGCTCCCTGTCACCACCCATCTCCGCCTGACCGACAGCGTCAGCGATCAGGGCGAGGAGTTGTTTCAACTTGCCTGCCAGAATGGACTAGAGGGGGTCGTCGCCAAGAACCTTAAAAGCACCTATGGAAACAAGAGGACTCGAAGCTGGTTAAAGATCAAGTGCGTGAGAACACAGGAATTCGTGATCGGGGGCTACACCCTACCCTCGGGGTCCAGGAAGAACTTTGGAGCGTTGCTCCTGGGTCTATTCTCGGGGAATAGCCTGACCTATGTCGGTGACGTCGGAAGCGGTTTTGACGAGGAGCTCATCGATCAAGTCTACCTTATGCTACGAGAACTTCATCGTGACGACTCTCAATTTGACCGAGTTCCGAAAGAAGTCAAGGTCAAGTCCTGGGTGGAACCGCAGCTCGTCTGTGAGGTCAAATTCAACGAGTGGACGATTGACGGGAACCTGAGGGCACCCGTCTTCCTGCGCTTGAGGCCCGATGTTACTGCGGACTCATGCCGCAGAGAAGTCCCCTCCCAGATTCAGGCGACCTCCGAGAGGAAGCCGGATCTGGACTTTGATTTTCTGAGCAACCTGGACAAGGTTTTCTGGCCTCAGGAGGGGTATACCAAGGGTGATCTGGTCCGATACTACCGCGATGTGACCGAAGCGCTTCTGCCGTACTTGCGGGACCGCCCGATGGTATTGGAGCGTTTCCCCGACGGCATTGAGGGCAAGAGTTTCTACCAAAAGGACTCACCCGACTTCCTGCCCGAGTGGATTCCTACCGTTCCGGTTCGATCGGACTCATCAGAGAAGACTATTCGATATCTGCTCTGCAACGACGCGACCACCCTGGTCTACCTCGTCAACTTGGGCTGCATTCCATTGCACCCCTGGAGTAGCCGAAAGGGTAGCCTCGAGAATCCTGATTTTCTGATTATCGATCTGGATCCGGGTCCCAAGATCTCCTTCCCCCAGGTCTGCCGGATGGCACTCAAGGTACGAGAGGTGACCGATCGAGCCCAGCCAAAGCTACGAGGACGTGCGGCGTTTCGCGGAGATCATTGGTTGGATGACCCTGGAGGGATTGGAGGACATAGCAACTCTGCTGAGAAATCCCCAGAAGCGCACCGATCGCGTCCACATCGACTTTCTCCAGAACGGAAAGGACAAAACCATTGTCAGCCCCTATTCTGTGCGAGCCCTACCTGCAGCACCTGTGTCCACCCCTTTGAACTGGGAAGAGGTGGTTCCGGGTCTGCGTCCGGAGTCCTTCAACCTGGCCAACATGCTGCGGCGTCCAGATTCCAAGGGAGATCTCTATGCAGATCTGTCCGCGCGGCCCCAGTCTCTGCGAGCGGCGTTTGAGCGGCTGCAGGGAGAGTGGCAGGGGGATTAGGAGGCTGAGCTCAGACTTCATTTGGAACTCGCACCTCCAGGTCGCCCATTAATGCGAAACGAGGAGTCACCGCAGTTCGCCGCCCTCTTGAGGCAGCGTCCTTTTCAGCCTCCTGGATGGTTGAGGAGTGGGCACGCCCAGACCATCGCCGCCAGTTTCTGGAAACGAGAACGCTCCCAGGCTGAGAGCTGGAGTGAATCGGAAGTCCGTTTAGGTGATGGGACCCGTGTGCAGCTCGATTGTATCTGGCAAGATCCCTCCCGTCCCACCCTGGTGGCAATCCATGGCCTGGCGGGTTCGAGTCACTCCGGTTACATGCTGGGCTTCTCGCAGAAGGCGCGCCACCTGGGATGGAATACCGTTCTGCTCAAGCTCTACGATGTTAGCCCCGATGGAAATCGAGCCAAGATCTTTCACGCTGGAGCTAGCCAGGAAGTAGGGGAAATCCTGGCCTGGATCAGGCAGCGATCCTCTGGTTCTCTCCTGGCGGTTGGTATTTCCATGGGGGGCAACATTCTCATGAAACTGCTTGGGGAGTGGGGAGTGAAGGGAGCGCAGTGGGTGGATTCCGCCGCTGCCATTTCTCCACTGCTCGATCTGGACCTGAGTGCGAAGCTGCTGCTGAAGCCCTCCAACGTTCTCTATCGTCGATACTTCGTCCAGAGGCTCAAATCAGTGGTGATGCAGCGCGAGGCTCATTGGAGATGCTTCGTGGATGTAGACGCTCTGCTGGCCGTTCGCTCGGTCCATGACTTCGACCGGCTGTTCACGGTCCCTCTGGGAGGGTTTCAGGACGTGCAGGAGTACTACCAGAAGGCGAGCGCGCTGCCCCTGCTGAGACGTGTCGGGGTGCCCACTCTGCTCATCCACGCCAAGGATGATCCGGTCATCCCGTGGGAGCCGCTACAGGACAGTAAGGTATGCGCTAACCCGGCTCTTCGCATCTGCCTCACCGACCGGGGAGGACATGTAGGTTTTATCGGAAAGCCCCTCAGCGAGGACTTCGACCGTTTCTGGGCCGAAAATCGGGTCGTCGATTTCTTTCGTTTGCAGGTTGCAGAGCGAAGCCGTTCAGAGTCGGGATGACCGGGAGAGTACTCGTTGAAGAATGACAACACAGGCCTACCGGAAGACCCCTCGAAACAGGCCTTTCACCCAGCCGCCCGAAGGCCGTGGATGCTTCCCACCGTTCACGATCCTCTGCCTCAGCTCACCGAGATGTTCATCTGAGCTAGGTGTCTGCGGCACTTCCCTGTCGTGTGCCCGGGACCCTATCTGCTTGTGCTCCCTTTCAGCTGTACTCTGACCATTACTAGAGGACGGCGGGACGGCTGGAGGATCGACCTCCAAGACCGGTTCCTCGTTTGGTTCTGGAATAGCCTGTGGCTCACTGTCTGTCTCCGTCTCCGTGATGGTATCGAGGCCCTCGGTCCCAGCTTCGATGTCCTGATCCACGTGTCTCGGGTTCTCGGTGTCGTTGTCTTGGCTGAGGGATTGTTCAGTTGGTTGGGAGTTCTGGAGCTCGCTGGCAAGCCGATCGAAGAAGTCCATATCTGGGTTCGCTCGTGCCCTCTGGTCTAGGAGCCTCGCGTCCAGCTGGGCTCTAACCGAGACTCGACAGTCTGTCTTGGTCGCGTGCGACCTTTCGATGGGTCAGCTCATAGACCCAGAGATAGATTCTTGACTCGCTGAAACCGCATCGAAGTTCTGGTCCGCCGGGCACTCTTCGGGATCAACCACCGCCTCTTGGTTTCTTCGATGGAATGGCTCACAGACCCGGGAATGGATTCTCAACTGGATGACACGCTTTCGGCGTTGTGGTCAGCCTGACTTCGTTCGGGATTGACCAGAGGTTCTTGTCCATTCTCAATTCTGGGTCCGGTATCGAGGCTCTCGGTCTGGGGGCCGATGTCTCGATCTTCGTGTGCCAAAGATTCGGTGTTAATGATGTCGTGGAGGGGGCGTTCAGCTGCAGGTGTGGATTTCTGGCCCGGGGACACTATTTCAGCGACCTGGTTAGCCGCTGGCTCGCCGGGATTCTGCTGGATCCGGGCTTCCTTTGTCCCGCGAGCATCAGCCAGTCCCTGGAGTATATGGCTCGGTTGGAATTGAGTGGCAACGGTACTGACGACTTCGGCATTGATCTCGTTCAACCGATTTGTCTCGCCTGCTTTGAGACAGAGTTTGCAGAACCGATTAATGAGCCTGGGCACTCCTTCGCTGAACTCGTAGACGGAGGCTATCCCGGAGTTTGTGAAGACATTTCTGGTACTCCCGGCCTTTTCCATCCGGTGACCGATAGAGTCTCCGACCAGATCCTCTGAACCCAGAGGCTCCAGGATGGGACACACGCCGACACGTTGAAGCGCAGGTTGACCCGCCTCAGCCGCCTCCAAGAGGAACCGGTTGAAGTGCTCCAGCAGTGCCTCTCTCGAGCGCAGCTGACAGACCTCGTTCCGGAGTTGGCCAATGACCTCGCGCATCAGCTGGGGGAACGTAAGATCCGGGTTGGTAATAAAGGCGGTCCTGTACTTGTCGTGCTCCAGCTTATCGAGGACTACCCTCAGAGCCATCGTCTTCCCCAGCCCTACACCGCCGATCAGGAGCGCAAGACACTCATTGCCTTCTTCGATGGCGAACAGAAGTTCGGCGATCGCATTCTCCACACTGGCATGCATCCTGAAATATATTCCCGGATCGGGGACGTTGTCGAAAGGAGCCTCACTGAGCCCCCAATACTCTTGATACATAGCGCACAATCCTCTCTGTAGGGAAAAGGCCTCACTCAGGGCTACATATCGTTGCTGACCTGGAGAAACTGTGTGATTCTTGGCACAGAAGTGCCCAGCATCCTCTCCGACCAGTAGACCAGCGATGAAAAATCCGGGCTAAACTCGCTGCTCTGGGTTTCTACCGAAATCGAAGGGAATAGAGATCGGCGTCCTTCATGACGACGCGAAGCCGGATCGCATCTTCTGAGAGCCTGTCGAACTTCATCGGATCGGTCGGAAGAAATCCGGGCCGTGTCCACTTTACTGCATGCTCGATTCGGTCTCCGAAAAGGACCGGTGACTCCTCCAGGCTGAAGCCGGGGATCGGCTGGCCATCGATGTCTTGCACTTCGATGCGGATGCTGCCGACCGCCGAGGTCGAATAGTTGAGGACCAGATCGGTGCCCTTGAAGCGCAGGGGACGAGTCAGGAACTCTCCGCCGGAATAGGGAGCCTTGATCGACACGAAGCCGTCGGTCCGCAGGGCGAATCGCTCCAGGTAGGTGCTAGGGTAGGTGTAGTTGCGAGAAGTAAACAGCGAGATCTCGTCGTCGGCTGTGGCCACGACGCCAATCGCGGTGCTGCTGGTGCGATGTATCCAGTTGCGCTCGTCCCGACCGGGCCGGATGAAGGCCTCCTGGAAGGGTTTCCAGTCGATTCCATCCCGGCTCGTCAAGAAGACGGTCTCTGAGATTCCGGGTCGCGGCGCATCCTCGTGGATCTGCCGTACAGGGTGGAACCTCTTGGGAAAGGACAGATAGATGTGAGGAGCACGAAAGTACGGGGTAGCGGCGTTGGTGTAGAGATGATCGACCGGTCTGACCCTACCATCGAAAGTGCACGGGACCGGTTCGGCCCATTGGAGAAGGTCTTTTGAGGTGGTACGAGCAAAGGTTCGTACGTCCTGTTTCATGTAGCGGAAGTAGAAAACGTATTGCTGCTCCCATTCTGACCAGAACAAGACGTTGATCGAGTCGAATGCATTGGGCCAGGTCGTGATGAACAGTGGGTCCTCACGCCACTTCTTCCAGCGCAATCCGTCAGACGAGGTATGGAGAACTAGGCCGACCCCCTTCTTGGATGCGTCTCCGAATCGTGGGTTGATGCCTACCCCACCAGGCAGAATGTAGCGGCTCGCCGGATCCACTCCGGGCCGCGTATCAGGGAACGGAGGCCCACCTAGGGTTTCTCCCAAAATGTTGTTCTTCTTGGATCCCTGGAACTCGTACAGTCCCAGCTCAGGCCTGGTCCAGTGGATCCCGTCTGGGCTTTCGGCATAGCAGAGGAAGTGAGGATGCTCTGGGACCAGGGTTTCCCCCGGTTTCAGACCTGCTTGTCGGGCATAGCTGGGGTCGCTTCGCCCCATGTAGTACATTTTGTAGATGTCGCCATCCTTGAAGACACCCAATTGCCAACTGGTGTTGCCCTCCCAGGGCTGGTCGAAAACGAGCACCTTCCCGCCAGACCGGGGAGTATGCAACCGCAGCTCGACTCCCTCCATGTCTTCGATCAGATGGTCGTCGACAAATAGCTCCAGCCGTGAGCCGATGTCCACGGAGTCTTCAGTGAAGGCCTCTTCACCTAGGGCAGCCACGGAACTCAAGCCCAAGATCAGAGAAAACAACAGGGCGGTTGGGGCGAAACTTTTGTGCATAAGTCTCTCTCCTCTTTGTTGCAGATTCAACTCCTAAATGCGGGATAATGCAAGGTGTAAAGAACAGGGAGTTCAGCCCAGACGCTTGGAGTCTGGCTAGGAAGGAGCACAGCAGTGGGGAACGCGATTTACGCGAAGGGATCGAGACCATTTCAGAGAGTGCGGCGGCCCAAGCCAACGGGATTCCGGGGGGGGGCTGCCTCTTCTTCTCCTCTGGATCACGACCTCAACCCATCTGACCGCGGTGGGTTCCCGACAGACGGAGAATCTGATCCTCATTACGCTCGACGGCATTCGCATCGAAGAGATGTTTGCAGGGATCGATCTGAAGGTCCTGAGACTGGTCAACAAGAAGGGACGGCTGGTGGATCATCCACTCTATCGGAAATTCTGGGCTCCCACACCCAAGCAGCGCAGGGCGAAGCTGATGCCTTTCTTCTGGGGAACCTAGATGAGGGAGTCTGGTTCGATTTTCGGCAACCGATCGCAAAGCAGCAATGTCCTGATCAGCAATAGACATCGATTTTCCTATCCCGGTTACTCAGAGATCCTCACAGGTGAGGCTCACGACGACGTGATCGACAGCAACGAGAATCGGCAGAACCCTTTCCCCACGGTCCTCGACTTTCTACGCGACCGCCTGAGCCTGACGGCTGACAAGGTGGGTGCGTTTGCATCCTGGGACACCATGCGCTGGATAGCAACTCATCAGAAGGGATCGATCACGGCCAATGCGGGATACGAACCCTACTCCCATCCCGAGGCCGAACAGTTGAGCCGACTCCAGTTCGAAACCATGACCCCCTGGGCGAGCGTGCGCCACGATTTCTACACCTTTGAACTTGCTATGATCTACCTCAAGAGCCACCGACCCCGGATCTTCTTTCTGAGCCTGGGTGAGACCGATGACTGGGCCCACGAAGGAAACTACGGGCGCACGTTGGAAGCTCTTCTCCAGAGCGATGATCGCATGCGCCAGCTCTGGACTACTTGCGGGAAACTCCTCAGTACCAAGGCAAGACCACCATTGTGTTGACCACGGACCACGGACGAGGAACTGCAAAAGAGTGGCGTCACCACGGCAGCAAGATCAAAGAGGCAGAGTATTGCTGGGTAGCGATCGTCAGCCCTGACCTGGGGGCGAGGGGCGAGTGGAGTGAGACCAAGCCCATCTATCTCAACCAGATTGCGCCACCCTGTGCTCTTTCCTGGGTGTTGACTATGGGGCGTCACATCCCAAGGCCGGCAGAGCCGCGAACGACTTGACCCGTTAGCAACATGAGCCCAAGTTCCGAGGAGAGAGCTGGACAACAGCACAACTTCCCCAATCCCCGACTCTGAAATTTCCCCCGGAATGTTTCAACGCGGTTGGTGTATTCTAGGAGCCTGCGCGGTAAAATCGGCCCATATTTCCCCGATTTTTCGACGAATAGAACAACTATTCCCCTCGAAATCGAGAAAATCTGGCCTCGATTCCCCGCTTTCTCGCTACGATCATTTCTACCGCGCAGACTCCTATATCCCGAATTCTTTAAACAGGAGGTCCGATCATGTCAACAAAACCCAAAGTATTGGTCACGGGAGCGAGTGGTCTGCTGGGCGGTCTTGCCGTTGAGCATCTCAAGCACAAGTATGAGTTCAGCGCGCTCAATCGGAGCAGAACGGCTGACTCCGCTCACACCAAGAGTCCTGACCTGGACGACAGTATCCCCTGGACCCAGGCCGACATCAGTGACTTTGAGGCCATGAGACCGGCCTTCGAGGGTGTGAATATGGTGCTTCACATGGCCAACTATACAGCCGACGTCGAGAGCTGGGAGGGGCATCTCAATGCCGGGATCATAGGCACACGCAATGTCTATGAGGCGGCCAGGTTGAATGGTATCAAGAGGATCGTCTTTGGCAGCACCGGCGATACCATGACTGGTTGGGAGTCAGAAGCCCCCTACGGCTATCTTGCTGCTGGCAAATACGACAAGGCGAAGTGGGGCTGGCCCATGGTGGACTATACCTGGCCGGTGCGTCCGAATAGTCTTTACGGCTCTTGCAAGGTCTTTTGCGAGGCTCTGGGCCGCTATTACTCCGACAAGTTCGACATCTCGGTTCTTGTTATTCGCCTCGGTGCAGTGCTAGAGCCCGATGCGCCAGTGCTCAGGCGTCACTATTGTGGTTGGTTAGGGCAAAAGGATTATGTGTCAATGGTCGATAAGTGTTTAGAAGCACCGATGTCGATTCGCTATGACACCTTCGACGCAATTTCCAACAACCAGTACAAGTGGAGAGGGACAAGTCATGCCTCCGAGGTCTTGGGCTGGGAGCCACAGCAGAGCGTGGAGGACCACGAGATCGACGATCCTGGCGGCTGGAACCAGGTGCAGAGCTTCCACGGCGAAAAATAGATCGAGCGCCAGTTGGGGGGCCTCCCAACTTGCACTTTGGCCTCTTCGAAACGCCTAGGTACACTGAGTCGCGGGGGTAATCGATGAACCTCATGGATGCCCTTCTCTCCCGAAATCAGATCACGCAGGAACAGGTCCGGATGGCGAGACGTCGTCAGGAACTCGTAGGGGGTCTTGACGGTGAAAACCTTCGCGCACTTGGATTCGTCGGGCCAGAGCAACTGCGAGCTCTGGTGCAGGAACCCCCTTCGTCTCCCCGTTCGGCCGAGGAAACCGGTTTGGGATCGCGGTTTCTCCACGATCTGATGTTGAAGTTTCTCCACGTCTACAGCCTGGAGACCAGCCATGAAATAGCTGATGCCATCAAGCTCTCGGTTCAGATTGTCGAAGGCTTGTTGGGTGATTTGAAAAAGCAGGCACTGATCCAGATCCCAGGCTCTCGAGGCAGGATGGTCTTGCGACACGGCCTGACCTCGGAGGGCAAGCAGAGAGCAAGTGAAGCTCTGGCCAAATCGGCCTACGTGGGCCCCGCACCCGTCTCTCTGGACGCTTTTCGTGACCAGGTTGAGAGGCAGTCCATCACCCACGAGCAGATCGATGCCAATGCTCTAGAGAGTGCTCTTGCGCATCTGGTCTGCGAAGGCAGCTGGGATCGGCGTTGAGCTCGGGTAGGGCAATCCTTCTCTACGGCGGGCCCGGAAACGGAAAGTCTTCCGTCGCCCGTTTCCTTGGCAGAGTTTTCCAGCAGCAAATCCATGTCCCCCACGCGCTAATCGTAGACGACCAGGTCATCAAGTTTTCGATCAGGCGATCCACCAGGAGAGTCCGATGGAACCGACTGCCCATTCCGACAATCCCGCAGCCAGGAGCGATCCGCGTTGGGTGAGGTGTCGGAGACCTCTGGTGCAGTCAGGAGGTGAGCTGACCCTGGGAATGCTTGATCTGGAGTTCGATCCCGTCTCCAAATACTACGAGGCACCCCTCCAGCTGAAGGCCATGGGAGGACTCTTCATCATCGATAACTTTGGCCGCCAGATGGTCCGACCCGGCGATCTTCTGAACCGGTGGCTGGTTCCCCTCGAAAAGAAGATTGACTACTTGACGATGCACACTGGCAAGAAATTTCAAATCCTCTTCGATGAAATCGTGGTATTTTCCAGCAACATCCCGCCCACTGAACTCATGGATGATGCAATGATGCGGCGGGTTGACTACAAGCTGGAGGTCGACTATCCGACTCTGGAGGCCTATGAAGTCATCTTCCGGAGGATCTGCAAAATCAACAGCTTGGAGCCCTTCGAGGGCTTCATGTCCTGCTTGGAAGAGTTCTACACCAGGACAGACATCACGCCAGCGGCCTTTCACCCCAAATCCTTGATTGACGATCTGCTCGCGACTTGTAGATTCGAGGGAAGAGAACCCCAGCTCACGCAAGACCGATTGGAACGTGCACTCGCCCGCCTGGATATAAAACCGAAGCCCCTCCCGCTCTCACGCATCGGCTTGACCCGTCCTAATCTCGACCCGAAGCCTGAGGTGTTGCCGGTTTCTGAGCCCCCCCACAACGACGTGCACTGAAGAACCTGGGCGAGTTCCCAGGCTACGACTGCCCCGCTAGATGATTCAGTAGCAAACCCTGGATGGGGGTCGTAGCCAAAGCTAGTTTGCCAATGAAGTTTCAGGTTAGTGGCCCCGCTGCGCTGCCCCATTCGAGAAAGAAACTTGGATTGCCTCTGCCATGATCATCGCTAGCAACCCTGACAGAGCCATGACCGTGAGGGAGTGGGATCCTGTGCTTCAACGAAGCGCCTGGGGGGGGTATGGGGTCCCTGTCGGGCCCCGCTCCCTGACAGTCACGGCTCTGTCAACTGGCGATTCTTCATGATCACCTCGCCATTCGAGGTTTCCGTCGGAACCGCTCACCACACTTTCCCGGGAGCAGAGACGTGCGACGTTCAGACGTTCGGACGTGCGACAAATTCTTGAAGTTTCAGCCTAGTTCGTCTGGGCTGATCCACTCCGGGAAGTGTGACATCCAGATTGTGAGTGGGTAAGATCTTGGGGATTGGAGACGCCATCACCGCAACAAGAGGTCACCTTCAAGCTTCAAATTAGGAGGATCAGAGTGTCGTATTTCACCCACATATCTGAGGGTTCTAGAAGGTTCACGGTTCTACTGGCTGTTGCCTCTCTCATGGCTTCGACCGGATGCGGGCCCGGAGCAGAGCACACATCCGGACGGAAACCTCCTACAGAGACCGTCCCTGCCAGCGGACGCGGGATTACGGGTGCGAGCACGGAGGGCCCCGATTTCAGGGTGCCGGGAGACGTTCCCGAGGGAAAACACTGGCGCTATGGGTTGATCCTTCCCTTTCAAGTGGCTCCGCGAACGGGAGCCGCTTTCCTCAATGCGCGCATCCGAAACGGGGTTATGGGGCACAAGTGGGGGCACGGGGATTATGAGGTAGGAAATGATGTGGTGCTGTTCCAGGACATCAGCC
Organism: Acidobacteria bacterium UBA6911; assembly: GCA_963579905.1. Lineage (GTDB taxonomy): Bacteria > Acidobacteriota > UBA6911 > RPQK01 > JAJDTT01 > CAUZIZ01. The sequence goes on from CAUZIZ010000082.1 coordinate 15,183, forward strand.
AGATCTCCACTGAACCTGCCCTGGTGCTGACGCGTAATCACGACGAACCCAACCCCAAATCCATCCCTCCGAACCAGCCTTCGATCATGGTCAAGTACCCTATGCGTGGTGGCTTTATCCCCCTGCAGGCCAAGCGCCCGGACGGATCCGTCTACGCTCACGCGGGCACAGGGTTTGGTGTGTCCGTCGCACTGGCAAGACGCAAGGCTGCTAACGACCACCCCAACGGGGCAACGTTCACCGAAGCGGAGAACTACCAGTACTACGAGATCTTCCAGCTTGCCTACGACGGGAGCCGTTTGAAGATGACCGACTCGGCAAGGGTACCCCCCGACCAGATGGTTTCTGGATGGTGGGTCTCGAACAGTGGTCTCTCCAATGCGATTCCCTCAGGAGAAGACCTGATTCTGGGCATGACCTGTTATCGGTTCAAGGCGGCCGTCCACCCCAAGGACCCTAGCGCTCCGGCTTCTGGAGTGATGCGTTGGAGCCGCAATGGGGGCAAGTGGCAGCCAATCTCTTTCGCGCCCGTATCGCCTCCCGACAATTCTTCCGAATCCAGTCTCATCCGGGGTCTGGACGGATCACTGCTCTTTGCAGTCCGGCCGGGCCCCGCCGATTTTCACGCTGTCCAGGTCTGGCGCTCTCAGGATGAGGGTGAGTCGTGGGAGAAGATCATCGATGTTAGGGGCCTGATCTCGATTGCCCCGGTCACGGTAAATCGGGGTTTGGATGGCACCCCCTACATCGCTTCCAATATCTACCTGGTGCCCACTGATCCTATCGACAAAAGCTTCAAACTCTTCCGGGATCGCAAGGGGCGGATCAAGGGCGGAGGGTGGACTCGACAGAAGCTCTACTTCTGGCCATTTACAAAGGACCGTAAAGGATTGGAGGCACCGATTCTCGCCCGAGATCCCAGGGCCGAATTCGGTCCGCCTCCCGGTGGCTCTATGTGGAGGGTTGACCACCCGTCGAGTGCCATTATTCAGCTGGCAGACGGGAAGTGGCACAACGTCGTGGGATACCGAATCCACGAGGACGTCGAAGATCACGATAAGGCCATGCCAGCCCAGACGGGAGCCTATCTGGAAGAGGTTGTTTCAGCAGGTACTCCCATTCCAGCCTGGGACTTCTAGGGCGAATTGCGCAGCACGTAGTGCCGGAGGCCCCGGGTCCCACGCTCCAGGGGCAAGGCGCTAAACACATACGTGACCTCCTGGCCACCGTGTATCGAGCCAAAGGCTCGCAAGAAGAATACTTCGGCCTGAAGGACAAAGCTACGTTTTGCCAATGAAGTTTCAGCTTAGTCCCGCCCCGCTCCCTTACGGTCACGACTCTGCCAGATGGCGATTGCTGCACTATTCCCCTGCCAATGAGGTTTCTGATTATGATCGTGTTGTCGGGAATGGTTGGGAAATGACAGTGTGGTCCTTGACGGTGGGGACACCAAGGAACTAACCTCCGCAAAACTTCAACATAACCCCCCGACCAGGGAAGCGGTGAGGATCCAATGAAAAGAACTAGCTTCAACAAGGTGCTGCTGGTAGCGGCTTTCTCTCTGATCTCCGTGGTTTCCCTGAGGAGCCACCACGAGATCTGGAACACGATCGTGCCCTTTACGACTCGGGACTTTGTCGGGGACCAGACCGTGGTCCACCAGCTTTCCGATCTGGCTGAGTTCTCGATTCGATTGCTGCAGTGGACCGATACCGACCGGGATGCGGCATTGATGCAGCGCCGGATTCGGGGCCAGATTGGACCCTACTACCAACGCTGGGCTGGAATGAGTGACAAGACTCCGACCATGGAGGAGATCTTTGAGTTTACTCGCGAAAGTTATTCCGCTCTCGACTGCCCCCAGCTCATCAAGCTCGAGGTTGGGAATCAGGTTCAGCTCTTGAAATCTCCAAAGCCCGTGGAACTCATGGGCCTTGGCAGTACGAGCGTCCCCATCATGCTTCAGAACTCAGGATCTGAGGGCGTAAAGATTGAGCTCCGCTCCCTCTCGGAGGATGTGGAGATCGAGCCGATGACAGTGCGCTTGAACGCTGGGGAGAGCGCGGGACGCTTTCTGATCGTTTCCGCGGCAGGGTATCAAGCCGATTCAATTCGATTCTCGGTGACTGAGAATACCGAGATCTCGGTGCCGGCGCGGGTCCGAAAGATGAGCCGGCTCAAGGTCCGAGTCCTGGACGAGAAGGGAAGTGAGACCCCGGCCCGTATCTATCTGACCGGATCGGATGCCAGACGTCATACGCCTCTGGAGGCTCTCCCACGGATCACCAATGCCGACTATGGGCAACCCTATGGAGGCGAGTATTACTTCTATACGGAGGGCCGGTTCAACCTGCCCCTTCCGGGTGGAGAGACACTCCTGGAGGTGGTCAAGGGACTGGAATACGCTCCTGCCGAGAAACGCTTCCAGATGCCGGAATCCGGTGAGAAGGAAGTCGTGATCCAACTGAAGCGTCCCTACAACATGGGAGCCAAGGGCTGGTTCTCCGGAGACATTCACATCCACGCGAACCTCTTCGGCGACGTCCTGATGCGGCTCGAAGACGTGATGCGAATTACCAAGGCCGAGGACCTGAATATCCCTCACCTTCTGGCTTGCAACGACACGGATGGCCCCATCACGGATCTGAAATACTTCAGTGGCAAGCCCGACCGGTTGTCGGAAGAGAACTACATCATCTACGTCAACCAGGAGATGAGAAACCTGAGGGTTTACGGACACATGGCCTTTTTGAATCTCAAGGAGTTCGTCCATCCCTCTTATACCGGTTGGCCACGTACCGAGCAGCCCTATGACTATCCACCCAACTATGAGCTGGCCGTCGCGGCCAAGAAACAGGGAGCTGCCGTTACCTATGTGCATCCCGGTGCAACCCAGGAGTACCCGGTGGACATCGCTCTCGGCGTAGCTGAGACCATCGATGTCATGTGCCAGGGAGACGAAGAAAGGAACACGGCTGACTGGTACCGGCTGCTGAACTGCGGCTTCCGCTGTGGCATCTCGGCCGGAACCGACTCCTTCCTGAACGTGCCCTACCACCTCCTGGCCGGAGCCGGTCGCGTGTACGTGCAGACCGGTCCCAAGCTCACCTACCAGGGTTGGATCGATGCCTACCGTGAGGGAAAGAGCTTTGCGTCGAATGCACCCCTGCTGGAGTTCAGCGTCGACGGCAAGGGGGCTGGGGAGGAGATCCGTTGGACCTCAGGCTCTCGCAAAGTCCGGGTGGAGGCTCGTGCTGTTTCGCATGTGCCCATGAAGAGCCTGGAGGTCGTGGTCAATGGTCAGCCTGTCTTCACCCAGAAAGCCAGCGCGGACGGGAAGACAGCACAGCTTTCCCAAGAGGTTGAGTTGACCGACAGCTCCTGGGTCGCCGTCCGAGTCCGCGGAGATGCCCATCGTATGGTGCCCAACGACAAGACGCTCTACGCTCATACCAGCCCGGTGTATTGCTACCGAGCCGATCGCCCCATCCACTTCCGCGAAGACGCCCAGTACTTCATCGAGAAAATTGATGTCCTGCTCGGGAACCTCCAGAGCAATGGACTGTTCAAGGATGCGGCCCAGAGGCAGGAGGTCGTGGACCTGTTCCACAAGGGACAGAACGTCTATCGGAAGATCGTCGAAGAAGCGGAACGCTAGGAAGAAAATCACAAGATACATATCTTGTGATTTTCCTAACCCCTAAACTTCTTTCTTCAGTTCCTTGTGTTTCCGAAAGATACCCAGGCAGACCCCGAGCCAGACCACGACGAAACCCAGGTTGACCAGTGCGAAAGCCGCGATCCCAAAGGCGAGACTGGATCCGATGAATACGACGGCAGCCTGCAATGCGTCTCCGGTGCGTCCGAAGAAGGTGTCGATGGCCGCCTTGGCTTTGTACTTCACTTCCCGCGAAGTGGGAAGAAACAAAGCGTGACGGACCGTGTTGTTCAGTGAATAGTCGATGCCGTTTTCTCCGACCTTCATGGGGTGAATAATGTTCAGGATAGGCTGGACTGCCGTTACTCCGTAGGTACAGAGCGACACTATCGGTCCGACGAAGAGAGAGCCACGAACCCCCAGGTATTTGAAAAACCGAGATACCAGAAAGCTCTGTATCAGGAACGCCAGAAGGTTCGCCCAACTGTAGAATAAGCCATAGAACGAGCCAATGTAGTTACCCCGCTCTTCCTGCAGTGCCTCCCCCGGTCCAATCTCGGCAATTGCGGTCTGCTCAACCAGGTTGCCCAGGACAAACTCACCCACCGTGTTCACCAGATTCAGGAGCAGAACGTGGAAGGCGATCAGCACCAGGTACCGGTTCTGCATTACCAGCTTGAAGCTGCCCTCTTTGCTCAGATGCTCCTGTGCCTTCTTTGCCTCCGTGGATCCTCGACTCGTTTCCTGCCGATTCGCCACCAGCGTCAGAAGTATGAACAGTCCCAATAGAACCGAGGCCAGCGTCATCAGCCAGTAGGGCCCGGTTACCTCGAAGAGACTAGCGGCCAATCTGGCTCCTACCCAGGCTCCAAGGGTTCCGCCGATACCGATGATCGGAAACAGCCGCTTGCCCTGTTCCTCGGTGTAGATGTCGTTGGCAAAGGCCCAGAACTGACTCACGACCATGAAACTGAAGATCCCGAGCCAGATGTAGTAGACTATTCCGACCTCCATGCCTGCGTTGCCGGCAAGGATGAAGATTACCAGGTTGGAGATGAAGAAGAGCGTCATCCCCGAAAGCAGCCAGACCCGGTTGACCCTCGCCGCGAATGCTCCATAGGCGGGCACGACGAAGACGAATAGTAGAGCCTGAGCGGCGCTGGAATAGCTCTTTATCACGGCTCCTGCCTGAGACAGAATCAATGCTTCTCGGACAGGTTTGAGGATGTAGTAGAGGCCCATCAAGATGAAGGCGTTGAGGAACAGCAACAGAACCGTTCCGCCTTCGCCTGCCTGGACTTTGCTGAAGAGAGAGAGGAACCTCTCGAGGATATTTTTCTTCGGATCTGGTGGGGCCACAGAGTTTGACTCCAACATGTGGAGCGTAGGATAACGTCATGTTACCGATTCCGAAAGCAACTTCAGTCTTTTGAGATGAGCTCGCGGGGATTTCCAATGTATTTCTTGAGGCACTTCAGGTCACCATACTCGGACGTCCAGAACCGCGGGACCCTTCTAGCGCTGCTATTCATAGCTTGTCTGGGATGCGGCCCTGGCGAGTTGGAAATCGAGACTTTGCCTCAGGGAAAGGCGCTGAGTGGCTACCGTGTGGAGTCGGTTTCGGGTGTCAGGGATGGGGACAAGCTCGAAGCTCGGGTCCTCCTGGTTGCTGACTCCGGCAGCTTGGAGATGCAGCTGCGATTTCGAATTGGTGTGCCCACCAGGCTTGAGTCGGGTCATTACCGTTGGAGTCAGGGGGGAGAGATCAAGGCGGGTCCTGTCAGTGAGAGATCGGTTACGTTCCTGGGAGGTCAGTCTGACCGGCCCAATCTGGGAGGTGTCTTCGAACTGCGGTCTCCGGACGGGTTGCCGCAGTACCGGGTGCGGCTGCCCACCGTCGAAGTCGGGAGGCCCTGAGCTGTAGGACTTGGGATCATCAGATTGAAACTTCTCCACGAACAAATGGAACGAGTCTTCCCTTCGAAATTCGCATGTTCGGTATTCTGCGGTTCAGCCTTCATCGGTTGCCTTCTCCGGAGCAAGAAAGGCTAAATCACAAACCGCAGAATATCGAACAAGCGAATTTGGAAGTGTCTTTCCCCCTCATGATGGTGGCCGCCGAGTCTAAGCTTAGTCCACAGCGGCGGTATTCAGCTTCCCCTTTTCCCGTGCTACGCCGATGATCATCAATTCCAGCGCCTGGCTGTCAGAGCTGGCCAGTGAGTGGACCTCGTTCAGGAGAACGGGGACGGCGTCCCCCGCGGATAGGCTGGCGGATTCTTCCTTCTCCGCTCTTCCTAACTGGAAACTACCGGCTCCTTTCATGACACAGAAAATCTCTTCGACCCCCTCGTGCCGGTGCCGGCCAACGGAGGTGCCAGCAGGAAGGAGCAGATGATCAATGTAGGCCCAGTTGGTCGAGAAGACCTCGGGTTGCAGAACTCGCCGGTAGTGTACCGTTCCTTTTCCGCCGTGCAGTTCTTGAAACGGCTTGAGTAAATCCTGCTTGAATCGGATGGTGATGAAGACCGGGATGGGATCTTGGGGGACGCCCACGCGGTCGTCCTCTAGATTGAAGGCGTCATACTTGCCCTTGACGCTGGAGACGGCGATATTCAGCCACTCGGTTGGTCGATCGGTGGGGTTGTAGATGCCGTGGGAGTGGCCCATCAGGCAGGGTGCTCCTGCTGGACCTTGCACCAGTGAGGTCCGTCCGTCGATGGTGAATTCCGCTTCATTGTCCAGGATGACGTACATCTCCTCTATCTTGTTGTGGAAATGATGCCCGATTCCGCCCTTGGGCTGGAGGACTCCGCGATGGACGAAGAGCAGATTGGTGTTGAGGGCAAAGCGGTCCACCAGCCCCATATAGGCTATCTCGCCGGCTCCACCGTGGACCGCCTTGACGTGACGATAGCTTTCCGCAGTGGTGTGTTTGATGCGTTGCAACAAGGGCTCTGTGGCCAGCAGTGGAGTGATGAATAGGACGGCCGACAGCAAAGTTTTCATGGTGACCTCTTTCATAGCCCGGCTTACTGGAGGTTGAGCACGTACTCTCTCAACGCCACCGCGTTGTTCAACTCGATTTCCTTCGAACTGAAGAGGAACGCACCTGGGCTCTTTCTCATCTGCTCAAGCAGCTCCGACAGCGCTGCAGGAGAGCTCGGAGAAATAACGACGCTTTAACTCCTGCCACCTGGAGGGTTCATGGTTGTACCAACGCCTTAATTCTGTCGAAGGTGAGAGCTCCTTCGGCCAAAGATCGATATTGGCGACCTCCTTCGTCAACCCCCTGGGCCAGAGGCGGTCTACTAGACCCAAAACAAGTAGATGGAAGTGGATTAAACCACGTGTAAACACCTGAAATGCCCGACCTGTCGGGTATTCTGGAGTTCGACAAAGAATCTTCAGAGAGGCCCGAAAGGAGGCATTTTAGGTGAAGAAAAAGCATAGCGCAATCCTCCGAAAACGGGAAGCAGAGGTGGCCACTCGGTTGAGCCCCAGCTGGAACGGTCAAGCTCGGAAAACGGTCCTTTCGTCCGACGGGATCAGCTACGACGGGCAGTGGGGCTACGCGCCGCTGATCGTGACGCTGGCCCAGAGGGGCGAAGTGCTCTATGCTGTCAACCGCTCGGGCAACCGTCCCTCTCATGAGGGAGCCTCCGAATGGCTGGATCGGAGTATCGAGCGGGTCCGAGCGGCCGCTTTTCGCACGGTGCGCCTGCGCGGGAATTCAAGAAACTGACCTTGGAGCGGGAAGAGATCGCGGAGATGGACTACCGTCCGAGCAAAGCGGAGGGGACGTATCGGCTGCTGGTCTTGCGCAAAACGATCCTGGTCGAGAAAGGCCAGAAGCGGCTTTTGCCG
>CAUZIZ010000083.1:0-22601 GCA_963579905.1 Acidobacteria bacterium UBA6911
TCGACAGAGGGGGTAGAATAGCTCCTCATAAGCGATCGGCGGGCAGTACCGCAACAGCCGAGCCGAGTTCTGAGTGGCTTGGTGCAAAAACTTAGAATTTGGGCCTCTAAAATGACTCCTAGGAGTTGGGAAACGGTCCTGTTTTCGAAATTGCGCTTATTTTGGGTCTAGTGGATCGTTACTCCTGAATCGCTGGCACGGAGCAGCCCTCGAGTCCGCATGGCCCGCTAAAGTACTACCGTCTACTGGTCAGTTTTCGATACACCCCTTCTGCGGATTGGATCAGCCGCAGGGCGTATTGCCGATCTTCCTCAGTGCTATACCGGCCCTTCTCCAATACATATTCACGGTGGTATTTGATCTGTTCAAGGAAACGATCCGGGGCTTCTCCTGGATCGGGAGGCCGGCCTTCAATCGAGACCCAGATCGGATTGGTATGGGCAAAGACAGGCATTCGGAACAAATGTCCGGGTGGACCGCCATAGGGGAGCATCTTCGGGCCATAGCAGCGAGCTGCTACCCAACCGCTGCGGTTGATTGAGACCCGAACCTCGACCGTTGCCTCCGAGTAAGGGCCTGAAGGAGAGGTTGTCGCCACCACCTCGCCGTCGTGGATGATCTCGAGTTTCTGATAGGGCATGCGAGAGCGGGATATCGCTTTGATCAGGACGGTGTGGCTGCCTTCGGCAGGGGGAACAGGGACGGCGACCTCATCTCCAGGACCCTTGCCGTCCACGGATAATTCGATCATGGGTCCCGTCGAGATAAACGTCTGGCCTCTGCGCAGCCCGTCGATCCAGCCCGGGTAGTCCAACGTCGGACCCGTTTGGACGTAGACCCTGGCGCTTCCCATGGGGACCGAGGTGCTCATCTTGTCGGATCCGGCCGAAGCGCTGATGCGGAAACCACAGTTCAGATAGTCATAAAACAAGTCTATGGGTGCCCGCTGGTACACGCTGGGCCCGTACATCTTGTAGATCCGTTGTAGAGTCGGGTGAAGCTCGAAGGGGTTCCCGGTCGTGAGCAGGTCGAAGGCGTCTATCTTTCCCAGAGCCACGTCGACCGGGCATTCGCCATTTGGGTAGGGAAAGTGTGCCCAGATGACGAGTCCATCCTGGTCTCTGGCCAACTGTGCGGCATCGGCGTGAGTAGGCCAGTCGTATCCACCCCAGCCGTTCTCAGGGATCTCCCCGGTGCTGACCGGCCAAACCAGTTGTTTGAGATTCAGGAAAATGAGATGTCCCAGAAAGTGATTACGGAACTCCTGGTTTGTGTAGATGAAGTAGCGCTGGTCCGATAACCGGTTGAGCCGTCCCTCAAAGTGTTCGATATTCTTGAAGATCCCCTCTCCGTCGCGTTCGCCATTCCCCACACCACTCTTGTAGACGAGAAGGTTGATCACTCGGAGGCCCTCTGCCCTCATCTCGAGGTAGGCCGCCTGGGGGTTGGGGAAGTGGATATGGGTATCGCCGGGGTACCAACCCTTTTTCTCCATGTTGATCCAGCGCAGAAGTGGGATTTCAAGAATCCCATCGGGCAGCTCCTCGGGTTGGAAATCTCGCTCGAAGACGTCGTACTCGAAGCCCCGGGACGCCTCCACCCGGATCAGGCTCGAGGGTAGCTCAGTTTCGAAGATTTCATCGACGTAGGCATAGTTCTTGCCATCAGGCAGTGCCAGATCTCCACCCCAGGGACCAGAGGGAATTTTGCGCGGGTGTCCATAGGGAGGAAAGTACTCTCCCTCGCCATCGGTGAAGGAAACGCGCGCTGCCAAAGGCTGCTTGGTTTCGGCGTCGAAAACCTTGACTAGGATGCGGTGCATCCCAGGGGTCGCGGACTGGGAAGTTCGGGCGTCGGCGCTGTAGAAACTCCAACAAAGCAAGACACAGAATACAGCGGCCCCGCCACGTCGGAACGACAGAATGGCACGCATTTTCTTCATGAGCTAGATGATCGATTCCGAACTATCATCACAAAGTTTCAGATTACGCCAGTTTGAGTTTTTGGGACGAGTGAGACCAGCCCGTCCAGCCTCCATCTTTGTCTTCAGAGCGATTGGCGAAGCGGTACAGTGAGCATAGCAGACGATCGACGACGATTGGCACCGTCAGCAGCTCGCTTTTATCTATTTGTTGTGTCTTTCTTATCACAACGAATCGATGAGCACGATCTGTCTGCGATATATAGAGCAGGTTGACCTCGTCCTGAACGCCCGGACACACAAAAGATGAGGGCTTCTGAGCGCACGCTACCTCCTCTGACCTCACAACTAGCGTCCATCTGGCTCATCTTTGTTCTCCTGGGCTTGGGCCTTCAAGTCCTGATCCAGTACAGCGTGCTGCGCAATGGTGAGCTGGACTGGGCGGCCTGGGCTTCGAGCATTGCCAACGATTTCTTGCTGATGTTGCCCTTTCTCCTGGTTCTAGGACTCCCTGTCCTGTGGCTCGGAGCTTGGTCTAGGCTCGCCCAGACACCCGGTTTGCACCGGCTATTGGGGTGCTCCAGGTTCTATTGGCCAGGTCGATTCTGTTGGCCTACGGAGCCGAGTGGGCTATTTTCTATACCACCCAACAGTTTCTAAACCAAGGATTCCGTTTTTGGGGTAGTGTCCCAATACCAGGACGAGCGAGAACGACGGCTGGACGATATGCGTTTGGACCTTCAGAAGGCAGTAACGTGCATCAAGCTCCTGGTCGAGGGTAACTCCATCCGAAGCACCGAAGGAATCACTGGCGTTCACCGAGACACGATCATGCGGCTGCGCACGCTCGCCGGAAGGAAGGCGCAGAAGTTGGTGGACGAGAAAATGAAAGGGCTTCCCTGCTGGCTGGTCCAGGCGGACGAGATCTGGACCTACGTGAACAAGAAGCAAAGGGCAGCGATCCCTACGAGTATGGCGACCAGGATGTGTTCGTTGCGATCGACGCTGAAACCAAGTTGGTCCCTTCCTTCACCATCGGGAAGCGTGATGGCGACACGGCTTTGCACTTCATGCTCGACCTGGCTGAGAGGGTGTCAGGTAGGATTCAGCTGAGCACTGACGCCTTCTTGCCTTACCTCGAAGCCACAGAGGACGCCTTTGGTTCCGATATCGACTATGCCCAGGTTATAAAGCTGTATGGCGACGACAAGCACCCCGTTCGTGAAGGGTACAGACGGCCAGGATAATAGATCTGAAGTCTAATCGGATTCAGGGCGATCCTGCGAACTCGTTTCTACGGCCTACGTTGAGCGGCAGAACCTGACAATGAGGATGGCGATGCGACGCTTCACGAGACTAACCAACGCTTTCTCGAAGAAGCTGGCCAATCTAAAGGCTGCGGTTGCTCTCCACTTCGCCCATTACAACTTTTTCCGAGTCCACCAGAGCCTGAAGTACACTCCCCCGATGGAAGCGGGGATCGCCGATCATGTATGGAGCATTGACGAATTGTTGGCTTGTTAATCCAAAGTGAAGCAAGAGTCGGGGGAGCTATTGGGCTCCTCCCGACTTGGAGAGTACGTGCGGCGGTGGTCGGCTGGGTTCGGGCCGGGTTGCCGACGGGGCGGATTGTGGGGTTTTGGGGCTTTGACACGGTAGCACCCACGGTTGTGCTGTCTTCTGGCTCGGGACTTCCCTCGGTTTGGGAGTCTCCGGACTCCGCGATGTGAAAGTCCAGGAGTTCCACGGGTAGTCCGTTCCCGCCTTGCAACCTACAGGTTCCGCCTGGGCAATTGAAGGTGCAGCCGTTCATCGTCGTGTGTGACGCCGCGCCGGCGAAGGATAGATGGATGCTCGCCGTGAGGTTGGGGGGAGCGCCGAAAACCACGGCGTTACAGTTTATGGGGTTTAAGGGGGTGCCGAACTGCATGCGCGCTTTGGCGGCCATGACCGAACACATCCCCACCCCTACTATGAAGGAGCATAATGGCCCTACGGCGGGGGGCACGACCATAGATGTTTTGGTGACGAGGGAAGCGTTGGGGAACATAAGATTCCCCGGGCATACCTGGGCCATCACCCGTGGTAAACCCGCCGTGATCGAGATTACCAGTATTAATATCACCCTAGTAATTGAGGGTACGGAATGGGGGGGTAGGATATGAGGCGTTCAAGGGGGGGCAGTGATGTTCTTCATTACGGGCTCCTTCAATGTCGCCGTTTGGCTATTGCCAATTGTGTCGAATTTTGCACAAGCACAATGGTCGTGTCAAGGGTGCCCGAAATTCAATTCCAACTGGCCCACTACTCCCTTTAAACAATTCGTAAAAGCCAACACACAAATAGGACACTACCGTTTTTGGATCGAACAGCCGGTTCAGGTTTTTCACTGGATCAGCATCCCGCTGGCCAGCTCGATTGCAGGATGTGCCTCCCTCGATTCTTCATTTGTTAGGGACTACCTAGCCATCCCGGCTTTCAGGGAGTCAGCTTATTCGAGAAGCAGTGGAACCCAAATCGGTCTCTCTACATGGTTGTCCAAACCGCCCTGGCGTACCAGCACCCGATGATCAAGGGAGACCTGAAGTTGATTTACGACGAGCAAGAACGGATCTACCAGGCCTTTCATCTGGCGGAGGATCCTGGGGAGGAAAGCGATCTGTCACCCTTCCAGCCCCAGCTGGTTGCATCAATGGCAGGAAGGCTGCACCGTTGGTACCGCGAGCAGATCGACTACTACGCAGACAAGAGTCGTCACAGTCGCGAGTATCCTCCAATTCTCAGGGATGACTAGTTCGCATTTCTCGTCTGCGGTATCCTTGCGAATACACCTGATGTGAGTTCAGTTTTATGAGGTCGATGCGTCAGCGCCAAGGGGTCTTAGGACATCTCTCGAATGGCCGTGTCAGCTGTCGCGCATTTGAGGAGGAAAAGTCATGAACAGGACAAGACTCATTATCTCGGCTGTCGTTGTTTTTATCGTGTTCCAGATCATGGAATATATCGTTCACAAGGTGATTCTGAAGAGTACCTATCTGTCCCTGGCTTCCCTCTGGCGACCCGAAGCCGAGTTTCAGTCCAAGATGTGGATCATGATGCTCACCAGCCTGGTCTGGTCCTTCCTCTTCGTATATTTCTATGCGAAGGCGTGCAAGAGCGGAGGACTGATGACAGGCATACGGTATGGGTTCTTGATGGGTCTCTTCTTTGTCTTCCCGATGTCCTATAACTCGTATGTGGTACTTCCGATTCCATACCATTTGGCGCTCAACTGGTTTCTGTACGGGATGGGGGAGATCATCATCGCCGGCATCATCGTGGCGCTACTCTACAAGCCGCTGTCCGCAGAGGACGCGTAGGGCGCCAGAAGGCGCTGTCAGCGCCGCGGGGCGGTGACAGCAACGTAGCGGACGCCCACGATCTGTCCACCCATTTTTAGCTTCGCTTCGAGTCGGGTGTCGCCGGCAGCCAGCTGTGCCGATTCGAAGGTGACTTCGGTTGCGTTTGCCTCGATGGGGTAAACTTGGACGAGGTCTTGGATCCGCAGTTCTGCTTCACCCTCCTGTTGGAAGGGACCGAAGCGGAAGCGGATCTGGTAGGCGCCGGCGTTGGCGACGCTCACTTTCCAATACCCCAGGTCCGAGTCTCCCCAACCGTCCTTTCCCACCATCTGCCAGTCCTGCCGGGTCAGGATGACCGGGTTTTCGTGAGCAGTCCCGATAGCGATGCTCGGCGGACTATAGCCGCGGGTTTCCGAGACCTCCTGAAACCAGATCTCGTATTGCTGTCTCATCCGTTCCACGATCTCTGGAAGCTCGGCGAAGAGATCCTTGCTCTCGCCTGGGTCGGTTTCCAGGTCGAAGAGCTGGACCTCCGCACCAGGGGGCATCTTGTCGGAGAAGCTAAGAGGTTGCAGCAACTTGTATCTTGAACCGATGGCTGCGAAGTTACGGTAGAGTTGGGGCACATTGCCCCGATGGGATTGGATGTAGAGGGTGCGCTCTGGAAGCGAAGCTTCCCGGCTCTCCATGCGGGAGAGGAGGCTGATCCCATCCAGGGACGCATCGGCCGCGACCTCAACGCCAGCCGCCTCGAGCAGAGTGGGGACCAGGTCGATGTGGGCGGCGATGTCGCCGATTTGACTGGGTTCCATTCTGCCCGGCCAGTGGAAGAAGAACGGGACCCGAATACCCCCCTCAAAGACGGTCGTCTTCCTGCCCCTCAAGCCAGCTGTAAAGTGTTCGGTAGTAGGACCATTGTCGGTCATGAAGATCAGGATGGTGTTCCGATCCAACTGAAGTTCCTCCAGCTTCTTCATCAAACGCCCGACGTTGTCATCGATGTTGGTAATCATGCCGTAGATCCGGGCGTCCTTGTCGCTCAGGCCCTGTTCGAGATACGGCTGTATATAGGAGTCGGGGACGTCATAGGGAGAGTGGGGAGCGTTGGTCGGGATGTAGGTGAAAAACGATTCTTTCCGGTTCTCTTGGATGAACTCCAGGGCAGCATCGAAGAAGATGTCGGTGCAGTATCCTTCATATTTTCGGGGCTGTCCGTTGAGCTGCAGGACTGGGTCGAAGTAGCTGTTGCCCAGGGGGTCAGAAGGCTGGCCGATGCCCCCACCCTTGTGCACCAGGGACTGCTCGAAGCCCTGATCGATGCTCCGCATGGGATAGTTATCTCCCAGGTGCCACTTCCCGAAGATGCCGGTACGGTATCCAGCCTGTGAGAGCATCTCGGCCAAGGTGGACTCATCCGAGTGCATCATCGCGCGTCCTACATAGGTGTCCACGACGCCGGTGCGGTAGTTGTAGCGGCCCGTCATGAGGCTGGCTCGAGTCGGAGCGCAGACTGGGGAAACATAGAAGCGCGTAAACTCCACGCTCTGGCTGGCAAGCCGGTCCAGATGGGGCGTCGCGATGCTCTCGTTGCCATGCGATCCGACCTGGGCCCAACCCTGATCGTCTGTCATTACCAGGACGATGTTGGGTCCTTTTGGGGTCTCAGTTTCTGGGGAGTCTCCGCATCCCGCAAGAAGTAGAGTTAGGAGGGGACTTGTTATCAGAACTGTTCTATCCCAGCTACTGGTTCTCATATTGCGCCTCGGAGAAACCTATTCCATTCCAAGATAAAAGCAAGACATAAGATACAAACAACCTCCTCCAAAACACCAGATTTCATGGAATTTGTTCTTTCAGCAATATCGGACCTCCAGCTCGACTCTTTTTAGTGTCAGGGGGCCAGCAGGAGCCTCACCCTGTTGGCTCAAGACCTGAAGCTGGTTAACTCCTTGGCGAACTTGGGATCCGTTTACAGAGTAGCGAAGGTGAAACGCGGGCTCTTCCGAAGTCGCCGATTCCTTGGGGGCGGGCTGGGGGAGGGGCGATTCGAGGACATCGTCGTTGAGGCGGGCAGTTAGCTTGTCACCTTCGGACCAGTTTCCGATCTCCAACAGAAGCTCGGCCCTATCCAGGTGTCCCGAGGATTCGGCTGCTGCCACATCGTCGCCCACCCTGAGTTGGATCTCCTTTTTCGCCTTGCCGTCCAGTTTGGCCGGAACCTCTCCGGGGAAGCAGGCATAGGAATAGGGCCCTGCGTTACCCAGCACTGATGTGACCTGCACGTAGTCGACCGCGAAGCGCTTGTCCCGGTGTTTGAGACCTTCCTTCGAAGCGATATGGTTGAGCACCGCGTAGGATTTTGGCTGGGGCCGTCCATAGGAGACCTTGGGAGCTTTCCGGTAGTGAAAATTCCAGAGGTAGATTCCGTCGCCTCCCGCCCAGAGGATATTAGAGGCGGCTCCTCGAAAAGCGGCGTCCGATCCAAAGATGTGGGTGCCGCAGTTGATGCACGGGTAGACGGGAACCTCGTACCGATGGCCCAGATTCACCAATTCTTCTGCCGGGTTGTTGAAGGGGGTATAGCCTCCTCCGATCAGGAGTCGGTCAACCAGGCCCTCCTGAAGCCAGGTCTCGATATCGAGGCCAATCCGACGACAGGTGTCCACCGTACCGGGTGTTCGGACTCCCAGCAGCACCGGCTTGCCTTTGCTCTCTGAAGCCCGGTTGACAACCTCACGCGCAGATCTGATGAGCTCCGTCATCAACGGCATGCCTTCCTCTTCTTTACCGGGCTTGAAGTACCAGGGCATACGGAAGAAGTTGAGGTCCAGTCCCGCGAGGTCGTAGTTTTCGACACTGTTTCTGATCCACCAGAGACGGTCCTCGCGCACTTCTGGGATGGCAAAGTCGAGTCCCGACCAGGTGGCTGCCTCCTGAGTGCTGAAAACCGCACCCTTTTGACTTTCGTCTCCGATCAGCCACTCCGGATGCTGCACCTTAAGCGGATAGATGAGCTTTCCCGCCGGCATCCCATAGGAGTCATGTGTGTCGTTCATTCGCATCGACCCGAAAATCTCGATATCGTGCTCGCGGCCAGCTTCGACCATGATCGGAGTTGGATCCGATAGGACCGAGTTCAATGCCTTGCCCTGCTGCTGTGTTTCCCAGTAGCGGGTCTCCTCTTTACCGATCGCTATGCCCCACATGATGCACCAGGCGATGCTGTCGATCGGTACCTCTGCCGCAGGTTTCAGACGCTGTTGCAGGAAGGCCTGGATACTTTTCTTGGCGTCGTCGGAATAGCACAGATCCCCGTCGTCGTCGAGGATGATACGGCGTCTTCGGTGGGCCGCCTTCTTTCTTGCTTCTTGCAGCTGGACCTTACTGTTACCGCCGCAGCCCAGCAGGCCAGTCCACAGAGGGCTCGACAGAGCGCCTCCGGCTCCCTGCAGAAACCTTCTCCGGGAGGGCCGATTCGAGTCCAGATCGGGTGTTGGTTGGTTGTTCACGGCATCGATCTTTCTGCTTCGCCGGTTGATCGAAAGCGCAATCATACGTCATGGGCTTGTTTCTAGCCATTCCAGCGGGACAGGCGTCTCGCCAATGGGGCTGGCCGTCTGTGTATGATTTTGTTGTGAATCCTGTGGCGCGCTCGCTTTTTGTGATTTCCCTCGGACTCCTGTTTTTCTTCGCGAGTCCTTCAGCCTTGGCCGGTGAGCCTATTGGCGCCGCCAGGATTCTGGAACTCAAGTTGATGTTGGTCGAGTTCATCAACCAGGACAGGGAAAAGGTGTCGGTCGATTCAGTCCTGTTCTCCGAAGAGTTGTCTCAGATGGCGGACAAACACTGCCGTGAACTCCTGGACAGCAACTATACAAGTCACTGGAACCAAGCCGGCTGGAAGCCCTACATGCGGTACTCTCAGGAAGGATTCGTGGATCAGACTTCGGAGAATATCTCCAGCATGGACAGCAATCAGATGGAGGTTTCTCCCCAACGCCTCAAGCAAGAGATGGCGGCGCGCCATCAGAGTCTGGTGAGCGAGAAGCCACCCCACGATCTGCACCGTCGGAGTATCTTGAATCCCCTGCACACTCACGTAGGCATCGGTCTGGCCTACAGCAATCGAGGTGTCAGGTTGATCGAGGTCTTTGCAGACCGATACGTCAAGGTAAAGCCTCTACCGCGGCGTTTGAAGCCCTCCGAGGAGACCTTTCTGGAGGGCAAGTTGCTCAAGCGTCGCTATGAAGTGCAGGCGGTTTCTATCTTCTACGAGCCTACGCCTACACCTCTTTCGTTGGTGGAGCTGGCCGGCACGTTTATGTGCGGTCTCCCCGATGACGAACGGATCCTGCGCCCCAAGCTGCCTGGCGGGTTGCGCTATGCCCCACCCGACAGCGGTACCGGTGAAGTCGACGTTCAGGGGCGTCGCTTCTCCTGTCCAATCAAAGTAGGAAAGGAACCAGGGGTCTATACCCTGGTGGTTTGGATTCAACACAAATTCGAGGGAAAGGCTTTTATGGCTACGAACATCAGCATCTTAGTCGAGTGATGACCGGTTTGAGTCGAACGTCGGAACGTCTCTCAACCCAAGAAGCTGCAGCTAGAATCTAATCTCTCGGTGCTTTGAAACTCAAGTATCGAGCGATGTGTCGACGGGTAAGGGACGTTCAGACGTTCAGACAAATTTTTAAAAACTTTCCCGTGTAAGACTTCTTGCTCCCACAAATAGTTTCAGGTGGGCCCTCGACCAAGAGTTCGCCACCCTGATCTCCTCCTTCAGGACCCAGATCGATTATCCAGTCAGCGCACTTGATGACATCCAGATTGTGCTCGATGACCAACACGGTGGCCTTCTGTGCGATAAGCCGATCGAACGCGCGCAGGAGTTTGCGGATGTCATCGAAGTGAAGCCCGGTCGTGGGCTCGTCGAAGATAAAAAGAGGTCGATTGGATGTCGGTTTCGAGAGATACGAGGCAAGCTTGATCCTCTGCGCTTCGCCTCCGGAAAGCGTGGTTGATGCCTGACCCAGGCGCAGGTATCCCAGACCCACCTCGTCTAGCACCTTGAGCTTGCGGATCAGCCGTGTATGGGATTTGAAGAACTCAATCGCGTCCACTGCCGTCAGCTCCAGCACCTCCGCGATGTTCTTGCCCTTATAGCCAATGTCAAGAATGTTTGACTTGAACCGTTTTCCCTTACACTCCTCGCAAAGCAGTTCCACGTCTGCCAGGAACTGCATGTCCACAATGAGGCTGCCAGCACCCTGACAGGCCTCACACCTTCCGCCGGGGACATTGAAGGAAAAGTGTCCTGGCTTCAAATTCTGACTTTGCGACTGCCGGAGTGAGGCGAATATCTGACGGATATCATCGAATGCCTTGAGGTAGGTGACCGGATTGGATCGAGGTGTTTTCCCGATGGGAGATTGATCGACCAGGAAGATCTCCCCTACCTGATCCCCGCCTTCGATCGAGTCGAATTCGCCCACCTCGGCCTTCCAATCCTTTCTCAGCTTCTTGAGTCCGGCGTAGAGAATGTCCTGGACCAGCGTGGACTTACCCGAGCCTGAGACTCCAGTGACGCAAACCAATACGCCCAGCGGCAGACGGACGTTCAGGTTCTTGAGGTTGTGCTGCCGCGCGCCTCGAATGGTGAGGAAGTGGCCATCGGCGGAACGGCGAAAAACCGGTATTGGAATCTTGAGTATGCCATTGAGGTATTTCCCCGTCAGCGAGTTCAGATCGGTCGAGAGAGAGCCGGCGTCGCCGCTGTAAACTACCTCACCGCCGTGCTCGCCCGGACCCGGACCCATGTCGATCACATGGTCGGCAGACTCGATCATCTCTCGCTCGTGTTCCACCACCACGATGGTGTTACCCAGATCTCTCAAGTCCTTGAGGATGCCAATCAAGCGCCGTTCGTCACGGGGATGGAGGCCGATCGAGGGCTCGTCCAGGACGTAGAGGGTTCCCACTAGAGAGGACCCGAGCGAAGCTGATAGTTGGATTCTCTGCATCTCGCCACCGCTCAGGCTAGAGGTGAGGCGATCCAGGGTCAGGTATTGGAGTCCTACCTTGATCAGGAAGTCGAGTCTTTGAGTGATCTCTCTCAACAATGGTTTCGCCACGCTGAGTTTTGTGGTGTCGAGCCTAAGCTCGGAGAAAAAGGAGTAAATCTGCTCGATCGTGCCACTCGTCAACTGGTGGATGCGTTTTTCCCCTACGTAGACCGTTCTGGCTTCGGCGCAGAGCCGTTCTCCCTTGCATTCGGGGCAGCGCGTATAACCTCGGTAGCGGCTGATGAAAATGCGCACGTACATCTTGTACTTCTTGCGCTCCAGGTACCGAAAGAAGCCCAAAACTCCGGGGAAGCTCGAGTCCCCCTCCCAGAGCTTCTGCCTGACCCCTTCCGGCAGTTCCTCGAACGGTAGATCCAGCGGGATTCCCTGTTCCTGGGCATAGAATTCCAGCTTCTTCTGAAAGCGCCGATAACGAGGTTTGGTGAAGGGATCGATCGGTTCCTCGGCCAGACTCTTGGTGGGGTCGGGGATAACCAGATCGGGATCGATGGTGGTGGTGCTTCCGAACCCATGACAGGTAGGACAGGCACCGTAGGGGCTGTTGAAGGAGAAGAGGCGGGGTTCCGGATCGCGATAGGCGATGGAGCAATGCTGGCACTCGAAGCGTAGGGTGAAACGGTGTGTCTGGGCCTTCTCATCGTCCTTATCGGATGAAAGGATCGTCACATCAGCAGTCCCGTTTCCGTCTCTGTAACAGGCCTCTAGAGAATCGGCAAGCCGCTCCTCGATGTCGGGCCCCAGAACGAGTCTGTCCACCAGCACCCGGCTGCCCAGCAGTTGCTCAATCGATGGCGGCGCCTCCTGTGGCAGTTGGCAAAGGACGGGGGTGGAGTCGGCAATAAGCAGGAGCCGACGGAATCCTTCTCTAACCAGATGCTCTATTGTCTGGGAGAGCGCGGCCTCTGCCTGGGAATCCAGGTCCAGCCGACTTCCAGCGAGGGGGAAGCTCAAGTAGATTCGAGTCGCCTCCGGTAGCTTCAGGATCTGATCCAGCACCACATCCAAGGTGTCTTTCTTCACCTCGCGGCTACACTCTCGGCAGCGAATGGTCCCGATTCGAGAATACAGAAGCCGCAGGTGATCATAGATCTCGGTGACCGTTCCGACCGTCGATCGGGGATTTCTGGAAACCGTTCTTTGCCGGATCGCAATAGCCGGACTGATGCCCTCAATTTCGCGGACCTGTGGTTTTCGAATCCGGTCGAGGAATTGACGTGCGTAGGCCGAGAGAGACTCGACGTAGCGTCGCTGGCCTTCTGCGTAAAGCGTGTCAAAGGCAAGCGAGGATTTCCCCGACCCGCTCACGCCGGTGATGACCGTCAACTGGTTGACCGGAATCTCGACATCGATGTTCTTGAGATTGTTCTGCTGGGCGCCCAGGATACGGATGGCTCCATTTATTGGCGAGTTGTCGGTCATCGGAACCTTCGAGTCTATCATGGGGGAAGAGGTTGCAGATTATCCCGTCTACGAATTCGCCAACCAGCGCAGGCTGACGATCATGTCGCATGTCACTGACTACTTCGAACCTCAATCGGTCTCGAACAAACGCTACGAGGGACTGGAGAAAACGGAGCCAGGGTGTGGATTGAGGCACCGGCGCATGGTGAAAACCTTCAGCAACAGCTACTCCCCAGACCTACCGCCGCCGCGGCACTCGTCGACTCTACTGGCGCCATACAAAGTCTAGGAAAGGAGGACTGTTCGGTGTTTGAACATAAACCTTTCATCGCAACCCAGAGGCAAGTCAAGGCCACCCGGTAAAGGTTGGCTGCCAGCCGGAAGCGAGTCTTGAATCGTCGTCGGTAACGGCGGCATGAAGCGTAGACAGCGAGTGAAACAGCCGTTTAATAGAGCCTTGAAATCGGGTGTGTTGTTGGGGCCTTCGTTGTTGAGAAAGGCGGGGGCAGTAGCGGAGCGGGAGCTGGGAATCACTCGAGGTTCCTTCAAGAGCCCTGTCCCTGCGGGACTCACAAGAGTCTCCCTTCGAGACAGGCCACAAGCGCCGAGATCACCAGAATCAGGGTGGGAGGTGCCAGGGTTCCGCGACTGCTGCGAGTATCGGCGACGTGATCGTAAATGGCAACCAATACCCGCGTTTCCAGCCTGGCACCTCTGGTGCCATCCAAGGATCGACTCCCCACCTTGGCTTGCCGTAAAGTGAGCGGGATTTGTCTGTCGACGGGAAGTACTTGTAATGTCCCATGTAGCTAGAGTTTCTATTGGGGACGATAATGCAACACTGGAGAAGGAACCAGATATGAGAGTAGTCACAAGAACTCGCCCAACGCTTCATTTTTCCGGTGCCATGACGCGGTTGCTTTGGGTGTTCTGGTGCGTCGTCGTCATCACGTTCCTGGCTTCCGTTTCGTATGCCGTCGACCTGCTCGTTCCTGCCGAGAGCTTCGAGACCGATGGGCAGAAGGGTGCGGGAAACCGATACCTGTCCAACTAGCATACGGATGGCGGGGTTGATTTTTTTCAACGGCACAACTTCACCACGACGAACCCACACCCGAGTCATAACGAGGCGATTACCAGCTTTGTCGACAACGTTGCGTTTGCGGGGGAAGACGTGAATACTGCTGATAATCCACTCTGCGCCGGGTTGCCCGCTATCCTGCGACTCAACGACCTGACTGTGACTGGGAATAACATGCTGGTGGTCAAGATTGGCTTGGCCTGCAGCAGTGACGACGTGGGCCCTGGGGGATGGGAGACCGACGACTTCATCCGCGTCCAGGCTGCGTTCGGCGCCAATAGCGGAGGCACCGCGCTGCCAGTCTCCAATCTAAACAGTGGAACCTATACCACCCTTGGCCAATTTCTGGGCGCGGGGGGGAGACGACTGCGCTGAGCGCAACGATGACCGACTTCACCTTCGCGATTTTCAATGGCAAGGGCTTTGGGGATACCCTCTCAGTCCAGATCGTGGTTTCGGCGGACGCTGGAAACCAAGAGTTCGCCTTCGACAACATCCGCATCGAAGGCGTTGCAGTGCCGGTAGAGCTTCAGACATTTACAGTGGAGTAGTAGCACAACGATCCAACTGCCCGGTACGGCATTGTCAAATCAGCGGTTGGGGTCCAGTACCCGGCCTCTAACCTGAACCCTCCAACCTCCATGGTATAGTAACGGCATGAAAATCAAATCGGTCAGGCCCAGCATGGCCTTGCCGTCGGGTATCGTCCGTGTGGAGGTAGAGCAGAGGGGGCGGAAGCCGGCGGCCGGTGTCGATGTTGGGGGAGTCCCGGCCGGCCTTTTGGGGGCATCCCCCAGGGCTCTGACGATTAGGATTCCGGAGGACTGTGAAAGTGGGATTGTCGTCCACAACCGAGGCAAGGCAGCCGCCGACCTCAAGGTGGGCCGGGTCGTCGCCTCAAAATTGCATCCGGTAGCGAATCCGGTGGTGGACTCGCTGGGCAACGTTTACGTTACCTACAGTGGTACCCGTGGCGAAAAGGTGCCTTTCAGCGTCTTCGTGGTATCGGCTGATGGCACCAGGGAACCCTTTCTGGCGGAGATCACCAATCCGACCGGCATGGCCATCGGGCCCGACGAATGTCTATATGTGAGCAGCCGCCACACCGGAGCCGTCTACCGTTCAACCTTTGACAAGCAGGTAGAGAAATATGTCGAAGGACTGGGTCTGGCGACTGGCCTGGCCTTCGACAGTCAGGGAAATCTCTTCGTGGGCGATCGTAGCGGTTTGATCTACCAGGTTTCACCGGATCGAGAGCTATCTGTTTTCTGCGAGCTCGAGCCCAGTGTTTCGGCCTATCACCTGGTCGTTGGACCCGATGATTCACTCTACGTGACGGGGCCTACCCTGGCTACCCAGGATTGTATTTACCGGATCGATCCAAAAGGGAGACAAGAGGTCTTTTTCAAGGGGCTAGGTCGTCCGCAAGGCCTGGCATTCGATCCCCATGGGAACCTTCAGGTAGCAGCCTCCTACCGAGGAAGAAAGGGTCTTTTTACGTTGCGAGATGGCACGCCTGAGCTAACGGTCTCTGGACCGATGTTGGTAGGGCTGGCCTACAATCAAGATGGAAGTCTGCTCTATCTTGTGGATAGTTCCCAACTGTATCAGATCGAACTGAACTGAGCCTGGCGGTCGTGCAAGAATAGACTTGCCTGACTGGAGATATGCTCCAGCGTACCTTCGGCTAAGACCAGGTCTTGGCTGCGAAGCGAGGGAACGAGGCCTCGCGGGAACCCTGAGGATTCCAGCGGGTCAATTGTGACCGATGCGACCCAGCTTTCGTCTGCTGCACCACGATAGAACCTGCCAGGCCCGGACGGGCCTTCTTCACACCCGTCACGGCGTCATTGAAACGCCCGTCTTCATGCCTGTCGGCACCTCCGCCACAGTTAAAGCGATACCTCAAGAGTTCCTGGAGCGCCTCGGCGCAAAAGTGGTCCTGGCGAACACCTACCACCTGTTTCTACGTCCCGGCGAGGAGGTCCTGAGCCAGTTGGGAGGACTTCACCGTTTCATGGGCTGGGATCGAGCCATCCTGACCGATAGCGGAGGCTACCAGGTGTTCAGCCATCGGGGCCTCAGAAAGATCAGCGAAGAGGGGGTCGAGTTCCAGTCTCACCTGGATGGCGGGCGACATTTCTTTCGTCCTGAGGACGCCATAAGGGTCCAAGAGACACTGGGTTCAGATCTGATCATGGTCCTGGATGAGTGTACTCCTTATCCCGTGAGCCAGCAGGAAGCTCTCGAATCCATGCGACGCTCTGTGCGCTGGGCCAGCCGTTGCAAGGATCGACACAGGCGTCCAGAGCAGATGCTATTCGGCATCGTCCAGGGTGGGATGTTCCTGGATGCTAGAAAGGAAAGCCTGGAGCGTCTGGCCGATCTGGACTTTGCCGGGATTGCCCTGGGAGGGTTCAGCGTGGGCGAGCCGAAGCCCCTTATGTATGACCTGGTGGAGAGACTGCAACCCTACATGCCGCTAAACAGGCCGCGGTACCTCATGGGAGTAGGGACCCCGCTGGATCTTGTCTTTTGCGTGAAGCAGGGGATCGATATGTTCGACTGTGTGATTCCAACCCGAAACGCGCGCAATGGAACGCTCTACACTTCACAGGGGAAGATCAACATCAAGCAGTCCCGCTATCGTCGAGACGCTGCCCCCCTGGATCCGGAGTGTGACTGCTTGGTTTGTCGGCGGCACAGCCGGGCCTACCTTCGCCATTTATACGTCTCGGGGGAAATTCTGGCGAGTGTGCTGAATACCTATCACAACCTCCACTTTTACCTTGACTTGATGAGGAAAATCCGACAGAGTATCGCGCTTGATTCGCTGTTGCAATTGGAGCGGGAGTTGGCAGTCCGATATTCTGAAACTGCATGATTGACACTGCGACGGTCGCAGTGCTTGTGCTCAATCTGCTATTGAAGTCGTCACTGTCCCCCTCGGGTCAATCACGGGTTTTTGGGCCGCATCGGCGCAACCCGGAGAGAAGCCACTCGCTTCAGCGGCTAACCCGATGTTGCCAAGGGCCGGTGACAATAGCTAGGTAGGAAATGGGGATTATGGGATATCTTCTGGCGCAGGGCGTCTCGGGAGGGGGCGTTGCAGGATTTTTGCCGATCTTTCTCCTCGTTGCGATTTTCTATTTCCTCATCTACCGTCCCATGCGCAAGCGACAGAAAAACGTAGAAGAGATGATTTCCAGCCTAAAAAATGGAGACCGGGTGATCACGAGTGGAGGAGTCTATGGCACAGTCTCGGGATTACGTGAGAACAGCGTTCTGCTGAAAGTAGCCGATCAGGTGAAGATCGAAGTGGCGAAGAGCGCCATCACCTCCCTACAGGCGCCCAAGGAGTCCACGAAGAGCTAGTATCCCACTGGACAGAGAGGATGGCTCGGCAGAAGTCCCTCGGTTGAGAAGATGAACAAGAAAAATCTAAACTATCGTCTGATCCTCATCCTGGTTGTCCTGGGCGTCAGTGTTTTTCTCTTCTACCCACCCTCGGAAAAGATCAAGTTGGGGCTCGACCTGCGAGGGGGAATGCACCTGGTGCTCCAGGTGTTGACGGATGATGCCCTTGAGGCCGAAGTAAATCAGGTCCGAGAGCGGATGGAACAGGACCTGGCGGAGCAGCAGGTATCGTTCAAAGAGACCAAGGTTACCGAAGGCCACGATATCGAAATTCTGGGAGTACCCGAGGACGTGTCCAGCCTGGCGGAAGATTATCTGAGCGGGTACTCGGGAAGCTACACTTACCAGTCTCGAGTTGGAGAGGGTGAGGTCGACTTCGTTGTGAGTATGCTGGCGGCAGCGCGTAAAGGATTGGCCGATCTGACGGTCAGGCAGGCGCGGGAGACGATCCAGAATAGGGTCGATCAGTATGGTGTCTCCGAGCCCACCATCACCATCTATGGCGGCGGGGATGTCAAGGATCAGATCATTGTAGAACTGCCCGGCGTGGACGATCCAGACCGGCTAATCAAGCTGATTCGCAGCACTGCTCTCCTGGAGCTCAAACTGCTCCACGCGTCCCAGGGTGGCCCCTATCCCAGTCGAGAGGCCGCTCTAGAGAGTTTCAAGCAGTCGCTGCCCTCGGACTATGAGATTCTTCGCTATCGCAATCCCGATGAAGCGGGTTCCGACCCTGCTTTCATGGTGGTCAAAAAAGCGGCCTCCATTACCGGGCAGCACATGAAGAATGCAAACCGGTCGCAGGATGACTACACCGGGCGCTGGAACGTCCTCTTTTACCTCAATGCGGACGGTGTCCGGTTGTTCACCACCACCACCGAGCGCAATGTGGGGACACGGCTCGCCATCGTCCTCGACAACGAGGTACGATCGGCCCCGAATATCAGCGAACGCATCAGTACGGAATCGGCGCGTATCACGGGGAACTACACTGCCGAAGAAGCGCAGGATCTGGCCTTGGTGCTGCGCTCGGGTGCCCTACCTGCGGCACTTCGAATTCTGGAGAATCAGAGAGTAGGGCCCTCGCTGGGCATGGATTCGATTAGAAGTGGAATCCAGGCCTCGATTCTTGGCCTGAGTCTGGTGGTGATCGGGATGATGGTGATCTATCGGATCTCGGGACTGAATGCCGTTACGTGCCTGCTGCTCAATCTGGTGATAATGCTGGGCGTCCTGGCTCATTTCCAGGCGACGCTGACTCTACCCGGGATTGCAGGAATCATTCTAACCATAGGAATGGCGATTGATGCTAACATTCTGATCTTCGAGCGAATCAAAGAGGAACTGCGTCTGGGCAAGACGGTCCGGGCCGGAGTAACTGCAGGTTTCAACCGCGTTTTCGTCACGATCCTGGATACCAACATCACCACCCTCATCGGGGCGGTCTTCCTGTTTCAATTCGGCACGGGACCCATCCGGGGGTTTGCGGTGACGCTGTCGGTGGGTTTATTGGCGAATATCTTTACCGCGACTTTCGTGTCGCGGACGATTTTCGGCCTGGTTTTGCAGAGACGGGAGATCGAACAACTCTCTATTTAATCTCGGGAGAATTGTTTTACTGGGTTACGCCTTAGGACCTCTTCATGGAACTTTTCAAGGACCCAAAAGTCGATTGGCTTGGTATGAGCCGGATCCTGCTCGCCGTTTCGTTGGCGCTGGCGTTGCTGGGCGCTGGCGCGATGCTGCTTCGGGGGGGGCTGAGGCTGGGAGTCGATTTCGTGGGAGGGACCCTGGCCTATGTCAAGTTCAAGGATGATCCGGAGGTGGACCGGGTCCGACGCACCCTCAGCGAAGGGGAGTTGAAAGCCGAGGAGGTGACGCGCTTCGATGAGTTGGCTAAGAACGAAGTGCAGATCCGGATGGGACGGATCGAGAACGAGGAATCTGACGATCTGATCGCTCAAAGCGACCGGATCATCGAGGCGCTCCGGCGAGAGTATGACCAGGAGGGGCTGGACTCGGGCAAGTTGGACTTGAACAATGTTGTGGCAACCGCTCTTTCCGCGAAGCTTCAGCAACTCGATCCGGACGGATTGGGCAAAGAGAAATCGGTCGAGGACGCGGTCGACCACTACGACCAGCTTGCAGAAAACGTGGTCGCCCATCGAAATAGCAGCGGTGGAGTTTTTCAGAGCCTGGAAGAGCTGCAGGGAATAGATCTGTCAGAGGCCGCAGTAAATGCTCTTCGGGATAATGTCTATTTTGGGAATTTCACGGTTCTCAGTGTGGAGAGCGTGGGCCCCAAGGTCGGGCAGGAGATGCGAGATAGGGCGCAGAGTGCGATTATTTTTTCACTCCTCGGCATCCTGATCTATATCGCCATACGCTTTCAGCCCGCCTATGGTGTGGCAGCAATCGTGGCTATCTTTCACGATGTCGTTATCACCGTGGGGGCGCTCGCACTGACGAACAGCGAGATTACGCTTAGCGTGATTGCGGCCCTGCTGACTTTGGTTGGTTATTCGATCAACGATACGATTGTGATATTCGATCGGGTTCGTGAGAACCGTCGTCTCATGAGGCGGGCAACCCTGGCCGAGGTCATCAACACCAGCATCAACCAGATGTTGAACCGTACCATCTTGACTTCCGGAGGAACCTTTCTGGCGGTCTTTGCCTTGTATCTGTTGGGAGGCCCGGTGCTTCGCACCTTCTCCTTCGCACTGGTGATCGGTATATTTGTAGGAACCTATTCGTCCGTCGCAATTGCCAGCCCGATCGTCGTGTGGTGGTACGGTCGATCAGAACAAAAGCGAAGACGGAAATGAGACAGCTGCTATTCCCAGTGCGGAAGTAGATGCCCTATAAGCGGTTCTTATAACAGGCTAAAGCATAACGGGTTACGACAAAAAAGAGGCTCGAAAAAATTTCTTGACTCGACCAAATCCGGAGTGTAACATCGGCCCATTGTCGCCAGCCTTTAGTTGAGGGAGAGTCTGGGGAGGAAAGGAATAGGACGATACCATGTTTGACAATCTAATAGAATCCTCATCGCAGAAGAGTTCGAGGGCAAAGAGTACCTTTCTTATTTCCTTCCTGGTGCACGCGGTGATGGTAGGTATCCTGATCCTCATTCCGCTGTACTACTACGCGGTATTGCCTGAACACGAGCTGCTGACGATGTTGGCGCCTCCTCCGCCTCCTCCTCCGCCTCCTCCTCCTCCTCCTCCTCCAGCTCCGGTAAAGCGACAGGAAGTTCAGGTGGTTAAGCTGGATCCGTCTCAGTTTGTTGCGCCTACCGAAGTCCCCAAAGAGATCCCGGCTCCGATGGATGACATCCCGGAAGTTTCGAGTCTTAGCGGGATCACCGGAGGTATTGCGGGCGGAATCCCAGGTGGAGCCGTGGGCGGAGTTCCGGGTGGTGCTTTGGGTGGAGTCCTTGGGGCTATTCCAACCGATGCCCCTCCCCCGCCGCCTCCTCCAAAGAAGAAGAAAGATCCGATCCGGGTAGGAGGAAATGTTCAGGCGTCCAAGTTGATAAAGCGTGTGGAGCCGAACTATCCGGAACTGGCAAAACGAGCCCGAGTCAAGGGCATGGTGATACTTCAGGTGACGGTCGGAGAGGCAGGGAATGTAGCCTCGATCAAAATTATTCGGGGGCATCCCCTGTTGAACAACGCCGCCGTGAGTGCGGTAGAGCAGTGGGTATACTCTCCTACCTTGCTCAACGGAGAGCCGGTACCTGTCATTGCCACCGTGACCGTGAATTTCGTCCTTAGGTAGGAGATATTTAGGTCGCTTAAAACAGCCTGTTGGGAGGATAGAGAATGGAACTAGGATTCATGGAGCTCTGGAGCCAGATGGGTATGCTGGCAAAATTTGTCGTAATGGTCCTTCTGGTCCAGTCGGTTTGGTCTATTGGAGTGATGATCGAACGCTTTCTGATGTATCGAGCGGCACGGAAGCAGTCCGAAGCGTTTGTTCCTGAGGTGACCGACGCCTTGAAGAGTAATAATATTCAAGGGGCCATCGACTTGGCGGAAGAGAAGAACAAGAGCCATCTGGCAAAAGTCCTGGTCGCCGGCTTGAAGGAATTTCAGGCCCATGAGAAGACCGACAGAATTTCTGGGGAAAAAGTGGAAGCCTCTCGGCGTGCCCTTCAGCGAGCCACCGCGGTCGGCATCGAGGAGTTCAAGCGAGGCCTGGGAGGTCTGGCGACGATCGGAAGTACCGCTCCTTTTGTAGGCCTCTTTGGCACCACCATCGGTATCATCAACGCTTTTTCCGGTATGAGCGCGGCCGAAGATACGGGTTTGGCTGCGGTAGCGGGTGGAATCTCCGAGGCCCTGGTTGCCACCGCATTTGGTCTGTTCGTGGCGATCCCAGCCGTGTGGATGTACAATTACTTCACGGGCAAGATCGAGTCCTTTGTGGTTGAGATGGACAACTCATCGTCTGAGTTGATCGACTTTTTCCTGGCCCGGAGGGGGGCGAAGCCGCATGGCGATCAGTAGTAGGGGCGCCGGCAGTGCTGTGGTCAATGACATCAACGTCACTCCGATGGCGGATGTCATGCTGGTCCTGCTGATCATCTTCATGATCACCACGCCCTTGTTGCAGCAAGGGGTCTTCGTCAACAAGGCCAAGGCGGCAAATGCCCAGGAGGCATCTGAGATTGAGGGCGAGGACGCCACCACAGTCACCGTTACCCGAGATGGCGCGATATACGTGAACAAAGTGGCCGTTCCGGATGATGTGTTGCTGGAAAAGCTCGAAGCCCAGGTCGCCCTGGCTCCGGACAAGCCGTTGTTCATCAAGAGTGATGTCGCCACTCCGTATGGGAGGGTGGTAGAGCTCATCAACAAGGCACGGGAGACCGGTGTCGAGAGGATCGGTCTGCTGGTGGATCGGGTCAACCAGGACGGCAGCGCTGTAGGGTTCTAATGAGGGGCTTTTAAAGATGGCAATGCAGACCAGTAGTGGTGGGTCGATGTCGAGCATCAACATCACTCCCTACATCGACATTCTGTTGGTTCTGTTGATCATCTTCATGGTGATTCAGCCAACGACCCAGTACGACCTGAGAGCCAGGGTGCCCGAAAAGACGCCTGATGACATTCCGGAAGACGTGATCGTCAAGTCCGATGCGATTGTCATCTCGATCGATGCGGGTGGCTTGCTGAGGATCAACAACGATCCGGTGACGCTGCCGCAGCTGGATGCTCGGCTTTTTGACATCTACAGCGCCCGAGCCAACAAGAACCTGTTCATTCAGGGTGATCCGGAGCTGCCCTTTGAGGATGTGGTGCGTGTCATTGATATCGCCAAAGGGTCGGGGGTGGGCGACATTGGCCTGC
>CAUZIZ010000084.1:0-22199 GCA_963579905.1 Acidobacteria bacterium UBA6911
CCGTCGATGAAAGTGACGGGCAAGAGTGCCCATCCTACTAAGATCACGGCTATGTCAGATGGCGGCTCTTGCATGATCTTCTAGCCGATGAAGTTTCAGCTTAGTCCCGCCTCCGCCGCGCTGCCCCATTCGAGAGCGAAACTTCCCGAGCCATGGAAGCCTGAAGCGCCAGCGGGGGGTCGGGGAACACCCCGAATCCCCCCGGCTTGGCTGCTTGCCGTGCCTCAGGCCTCTTCGTCCCCCCATTGCGCTGCCGTCCAACCCCTCGCTCGCGCTTCAGCCTTCCTCACGTTTCGAATTATTCAGCGACCTGGAGGTGCGAGTTCCGAATGAAGTTTCAGGTCAGTGCCGCCTTCAGGAAGCCCCGGCCCCACTCAAGAAGGAAACTTGGAGTCCCGGCCGTGGCGGCGGTCTCCAGGCCGCCGTATATCGAGCCAAAGGCTCGAAAAGAAGAATACTTCGGCCTGGAGACCGAACCCACGTCGACCCGCCGGAGCCAATTGAAGTTTCAGGTTCGTCCCGCCCCTTAGGAAGTACTGGGCCCATACGAGAAAAAACTTTGGTCGGGATGGGAGATTCTGCTGTTGTCCAGCTCTCTCCTCGGAACCTGGGCTCATTTTGCTAACGGCTCAAGTCGTTCGCGGCTCTGTCGGACTTGGCTTCGTGACGCTGGTAGTTCACCCGTTGGCGGCACATTCGAAGGACAGGAGACGTGCGACGAATTCTTGAAGTTTCAGCTTAGAAGAAGCGCACCATGTAGGTGAAGCGGATGCCGCGGCCGATTTCCGGGGCGAGGTCTTTGATGAATGAGGAGTGATTGCGGTACAGCCGGTCACCCAGGTTGAAGACGTTCACCGAGAACTGGTGTGCCAGGTGTTGTTGGGCATACGTGTAGGAACCTTTCAAGTTCACAACACTGTAGCCAGGGGTGCGAGTCTCGCCGGTGAATGTCTGGTGTTGTTGGATCGCCAGGATCAACTCCGGAGCCAACCGGAAGTTGCCCTGGTCGTAGTCGAATCCGAGGCGACCGCGCAGCGGCGGAATACGCGGTAATGGCGTGTCTGCATTTGTCTCCTGGGCGTCGACAAAGTCGACTCCTAGCTTCAGCCAGAGGTTCTGCAGGATGCCGAGGGAAGCGGATGCTTCGGCTCCCAGGAAGCGTGCTTTACGCTGTGTGAGCTCAATGACGCGCAGTCCATCTTCCTTTTCTCCAGTGGCGAAGGGGAAGATGAAATTGTTGAAATTGTAGTAGAACAGGTTGACTTCACCACGCACTCGGCCCTGTTGATTCCGTAGGGAGATATCGAGTCCGTCCCCGGTTTCGGCATCCAGGGTCGGGTCGCTGATTTCAAACGCCAGGTTGCCCAGGTGTGGGCCAAAATTATAGAGCTCTTCCAGCGCGGGAGCCCGGTAGCTGCGAGCGTAGTTTGCCACCAGGGCTACTCCAGGCCAGAGGAGCGCGTGCACGCCAGCCGCTGCGGAAGCACCTAGGAACGTGCGAGTTGCCGCCGCTGCGACCCTCCCCTCCCTTACCTGGGTCTGATTTGAGACTGCTGGATCATAGCGTTGTCGCTCGAGCCGACCGCCGAACTGGAACTTTATCCGCTCGAAGTCCGCTTCCTGAAGTACGAAGGCTGCTAGCCCACTCTGATCGACCGGTGGTGAAAGAGCTTCTGCACCGACGACATCGTAGTCACGCTCGATACCCCAGAAGCCGAAACGTCCGCTGAGTGGGCCCTTCGCGCCCTGTTCGAAGGTGCCTCGGTAGAGCAACTGATTGTTGGAGAACGTGGTTCCAACCTCGGGTACCGAGCTACCGAAGAACTCGATCTCGCCGTGTTCCCAGTCGGTGAAGCCAAGCTTCAGCGTGAAGCTTTCGAGGATCGATCCGAGATCGTTTAGACCCCAGTTGAAGCGGTAGCTGTAACGCCGTGAATCGAGCGTGACTCGTTCAGGGGGCTCCTCTCCCTCCGCATGCCCGCCCAGATCCTGGGCGAACGGGACTCCGTAAAGACCATCGTCATATTTGCCGTCGAAGCTGAGAAAGAGCTTGTCCCCGAACCAGCCGAACCCTCCCCCGCCGTTACCGATACGGGAACGCGAGTTGAAAATCGTGCCGTCTGGAGAGTCGTAGTCGCCGCTGCGTATGCCGCCCCCCTGTGCCCAGAACATCCAGCGATCGTGACCGTATTCGAACCCAGCGCTAGCGCCTCCAAGCGCATTGGTGGTACCCCCTGATCCGGAAGCGAAGCCGCGGAGCCCCTGATGAGCATGTTGATGCAGAGCGTGGTGGCGGCTCACGGCGTTGACGGTTCCACCCATGGCACTGCCGCTATAGAGCAGCATTGCCGGACCCTTGACGATTTCCAGGTGCTCCAGCTGTGCAGGATTGATAAGCTCTCCGTGATCGCCAGATTGGGAGGAGAGGGTGCCGGTTTGGATGCCGTCCTCCATGACAAGAACGCGGTCGCCATCGAAGCCTCGTATGATGGGGCGAGAAGAGCCCGGCCCGAAGCTTCGCTTGGCGATTCCCGTGCCTACCTGGTGGTCCAATACCTCTCCGAGGGAAACATCAGTGGACTCGGCCAGTTCGTGGGCTCCATAGGAATCTACACTCTGGAAGGACTTGAAAGTCGCCTCCTCATTCTCGGACGCCGTAACCGTGATCTCATATCGGGAATCGCTCAGTCTGAGTGTGAAGTCAACGGTACTCGTTTGGCCGGCTGACAGGTGTACGAGATGTGTCGCCTCGGTGAAAAAGCTGTCCAGATGGGCAATGAGTTGGTAGCTGCCTGCAGGCACCCCATCGAAGCTGTACGAGCCATCGGCCTGGGTCAGCGTGCTACGACCCAGCTCCACGATCAAGATGCTTGCTCCGTGCAGGGGAGTCCCAGTTTCTTTGAGTGAGACCGTTCCTGAGAGGCGTCCCTCGGGTTCTGCGTAGAGGCTCGTGGCGGTGAAGAAAAATAGGGAGAAAAGCGTCCCAAAGCCGCGCATCCGACGGCGGTTTTCTGGCGGCGTTTCCATGCCTCAACATTACGGGAAATCCACCTAAAATTGCGAAGGAAATCGTGCAACCGAACGCAACTATCCTGCCAGCGGTCGAAAATCACCAATGAGCGGTGCTGGACTGAACCCTCAAACGGCCGTCGAATCGTCTTCGCCTCAGCTTGGGTGCTCGCTCTCGAATCCCTCAGTCGGGTCAACGACACGCAGGAAGGAGAACTTCATGAAGTCACGATCACGGGTGTGCAGTGTGCGAATGCCGTGCTGTTTCAAGATCGCCGCGAGGTGGCGTCCGGAACCAGGTTTCCGCGTACGGGGAGCTCGCTGGCGACCTGAGTGTACACCGACCAGAATCCCTCTCCTTCGGAAAGGCTCCGGATATGGGGTCGGCTCAGGAGCCGATTGATATTCCCCCCGGCTTCCGAGGGCGACAACGGCGACGCGAACATGCGTGAGTGGGTGGCCATGCGCAAATAGCTCATGATCGTAGGCCAGGCCAGATAACAGACCTCAGTGCCTTTGGCAATGGATTGGAGGAACGTTGCTGCTTTTTGGTGGCACTCAGAACGGGTGTCCGATGCGTACAGCAGAATGTTGACATCGACGGAGAAACTCACTTCTCGTCGCGTCTATCAGATCATACGCAGCCTCACGGTCTACAAGATCCACACGAGCTCCCATGGGTTTGGATTCCCATTGCATCGGCCCCGGCGAATGGGAATCTCCGTGACGTCGCTCTGCCAGCACCACGGCCAGAAGGTCGGAAACGAGCTGCCCCAGCGACTTACCTTCACGTTTCTGTGCGGCCTTTAGTTCCTTTAGAACGGGCTCATCGATATCCAGCGTTGTCCCAGAATTCCAGTGCCGGTAGCATCGACAAAGAGGTTGGCACCGAGCTGGAAACTCTTCTCTGTCCCCAGCTGGATACAGTACACGGACTCGATGTGAGCGCGGTCCTTCATCTGCACTCGATGCATGTGGATGTCCAGGAAGAGGGTAATGTTTGGTTCGCGTATGACCCACTCATAGAGAACCAGGTCCCAGTGGGCGTTCATGGTTCCTGCCAGGAAGTGGAAGTGGTTGCGGCTCCGTTCCTCGGTGTGGAACTCATCATGGATCCCGGACTCCCGTATCCAGGGGTGGATGGCCGGGTTGTTCTCGGGAAACAACTTGACCTCGCTGGAGGAATTGCCTCCCAGCATGGAGCGTTCGTGAATCAGAGCCACCTTCACGCCGTTGCGAGCCGCGCTGATGGCGGCTGCGGTTCCCAAGATTCCTCCGCCGACCACGATCAAGTCGTACTGGCCTCGTATGGGCTCTTCGGAGCTGGTCTGCGGGCCCGAAGCGCTAGTTGTCAGGTGAGGTTCGGTCGCGGCAGCGGCCCTGGAGCTTCCGCCCCAGTATCCTCCCATCAGCATTCCCAGCTTCTTGAAGAACGATCGGCGATAGGACGACATGGTTCTACTCTCTTACGAACATCATTGGCAATTCAGTTCCTCCCATAGGAGCGCTGGCTCTCTTTCGAGAAAGAAAGCTTCGGCTCAGTATTGGGGGAGAATGTACTACTAACCGGTCGCTCCTCGGCCCTTGGGCTGGTACTGCAGAAGAGTCAAGTTGCTCGCGCAGTTTTCCGGTACTGCTCACTGCTCACTCCTCACGATCCAAGCTCCAGCCTATCCCCACTTCTCGCCCAACTCATCCAGCCCTGCCTGCGCCAGATCCTCCGGTCCCATGACGAGTCGGAACTGGCAGTCTGCATTGAAACTGAGAAAGAAGGGCTCCGCCAGGGAGGGTAGACTGGAAGGGCTTTCCAGTTCGACGACCAGAATGGCTCCGCGGGTTCCATCTATTTCGGTGAAATAGGTCGCTTCGGGCTTGATGTCCTCTAGAATCCGGCCGAGGATCTCACCTGTCTTGCCCTCTCGCACCAATTGGTTAAAGGGCTCGTGAGGAAACTTCACGCTCAATAGCATTCTCATCTGTTCTTACCTCTGTTCTTACCTCCTTCTTGGATCACGGTTTCTCATTATTGAAATAGAGAATTCTGCCATTAACGCCTATACTAAAGAGGCTGCAAGTCCGCCTTCTTTCAAGGCACACTGTGGGAGTATCGCAACGGTTGTTTAGGGATAGTCAACGGGAGGCCCCCATAGTCAGATGTTTAACAAACTAGAGCATGACGCCTCGCGCCGGGGTTTTCTCCGCACGCTGGGATCGTCACTGGCCTGGCCCCTCTGGGCAACTACGCTCGGAGGCGGGAAGGAGGATCGGGTAGTGGTGGGTCGCGGTCGTTTGGAGGTTGCCGCCGCCCGTTTCGACTGTACGCCTCCGCTGGGTGTTCCGTCACCTACGCTAGGTCTGAATCCGGTTGTCCGGCAGATCCAGGGCCCCATGGAGACCCGCCTTTTCGCGCTCAGACAAGGCAGCCTCACAATAGGCTGGGCTAACAGCGACTACAGTATAGCGGGCCCTGGCAGACGCATACTGTCGGAGGCCTTAAACCTGCCTTTGGAGCAAACGGTCGTTTCCGAGACCCACAATCATTCGGTTGTCACGGCCGGCGGCCTCTTCAGCAATGCCAGGGGATTCGGCTCGGGATTTTTCCGAGACTTCAGAGAAGCCGCCCGTTCCCTTCAGAGACGTTTTGAGCCTGCCACCCTGTCCTGGGCCCTGGAAGAGCAGCGGACCATTACCTATAACCGCAAGGGCCGACGACAGGATGGCTCCACCTACTTCATGAGGGAGGAAGACCGCATCAACCTGGGAGACTTCGTGGGAGCTATCGACCCTCTTGCTACGCTACTGCGCTTCGACCGGATCAATGGGGATCCTCTGCTTCTAATGGGACACTTTACGGGTCATCCCGTCGTTTCCTACAACCTGGAGGAGCCTGTCATCAATCCCGATTACTCGGGGTGGTCGATCATGGACCTGGTGGAGTCCTTCTATCCGCGTCGGCCAGTCGGAGTATTTCTGCAAGGCTGCGCCGGGGACATCAGTGCCAAGGGCATGTTTGATGGTCCTATACGAGCGAGGGCAGCCGGAGCCCGTCTGGGGGAGAGCTTCATCCGGGCTTCGGAGAAGACGACGACAGTAAGGACCGATGCCCTGGGACTGGCTCGAGGGACGGCCCAGATTCCTTTCGGACCGCTGCCCTCTGTGCGGGAGCTCAAGCGTCAGCGGGAAGAGTTGCTGGATTTCCAGAAAAGGGCTGAGGCGGGAGACGAGGATACCCTGCGGGTCCTGGGTTACAACTTTTCAGCTTACATGGAGATGAAGTACCGCAGGAACCTGGCGCGGCCACTTCTGAGATGGACCGATTGGGCCCTCGAGGTTCACGAGAAGGGAACTGTCCTACCTGATTCCCTTCCACTGCCGCTGCAGGTCGTGGCGCTGGGTGAGGTGGCAATTGTGACAATACCCTGCGAGGCCTTCTCTTCCATTGGCATTCGGATTCGCGAGCAAAGTCCATTCCGGGTGACGATACCTGCCGCCTACAGTAACGGCTACCTCGGCTACATCGGGGCCAGTGAGGACGTAGGAGACCGCGAGTACATGTCGGCTTTCTACCGCTATACCCGCAGACCGCCCTTTGCCCGGCCCGCCGGGGACGCTATCGTTCAAAAGGCCGTCGAATTGTTGGAGAAGTCCCAGCACGCCATGATCAGATAGGGTTTTCGAATTTGCGTACGAGGGCAAGGTGCTTGGAGACTCGGAATAGGAGCGATATGTTGCGGCAGCGGCTTGATTGGAGAGTAGTAGCAGCGATCCTGGCGGTGCCACTCCTGGTGGGATTCGGAGGCCAGAAGGAGCCTGAGGGCAAGGCCGCCTGGAGGGACGATGCGACCAATCTGGAGGTGGTTCGCAAACTCAACCGGTCCCATCGTCTGATGCCCTTCAGTTGGGAGTTCGAAGGGGGCGTGGACGAGTCTCCCCTGGAATTTGAGTGGACGGTGGGGCGAGATCTCCCACTGGCCTGGAAGGGAGGAGTAGCTTGTCCGATCGGCGAGGAGATCATCCTGACGGGCGGACTGTGGATGCCCGGCAGGCTCAATCGAACCCTGGCCTATCATCTGGACAAGGGCACCTACCGAGAACTCCCTTCCCCTCCCATTCGACCTCAGTACACGCAGGGAACCTGTGATGAGCAGGCTCTGTATGTAGTGGGCGGCCGTGGCTCTGGAAGCCGGGTCCTGAAGCTGTCCCAGGATTCCAGTGGATCTTGGAAATGGACCGATCTACCCTCACTGCCTCCCGAGGAGGGTGAGGGAAGGTGGGTCGGAGCCGCGGGCATCGATCCCGGAAAGTGGTTGGTCCTGGTAGGGGGGGCTCCTACCGGGACTTCCTACGAGAATCGAATCCGGCCACAGCTTGTCGACTATCGCCTGCGCCTGGATCGTTCAGACGCAAGATGGGAGCGGACGAGCCCGTATCCCGGTGGGCCCAGGGGAGTGCTGCAGTCGGCCATGGTTGGAGGCCGCCTGTACGTTTTTGGCGGTTCGCATACAGTCCCTGAAATGCGCTCCGCTCACGTTGAGCTGTCAAAACAATATGGCCTCAGAACTCCCTACAACGGCGTACCTAACCGGCGCGATTCCTACTCCTACGATCCCCAGACAGATACCTGGAGGAGCATACGAAATCTTCCCTTTCCAGTGTTGGGAGGCCACTCGGTGGTGACCCGGGAGCGGTACATCCTCCTGATGGGCAGTGCCGACTATCCCACCTTTCGAGTGGGGCAATCCAAGAGCAACGTAGGGATCCAGATCAAAGGCGGGGAGTCGTCCTCGCGCTGGAGAGGCTACGGAGATCGCGTTCTCTGCTATGACGTCGACCGTGATGAGTATTCCAGTCTCGGAGTCATGCCCTATGGCGTGGCAACGACACCTTGGGTGCTGCTGGGCTCAAAGGTGTACGGATTCGGAGGGGAACCGGCTCACGGCTTCAACTTGAACACAGAGACGGTCCTGCAGATAGGAACCCTGATCTGGCGTTGAGTGCTTTGGCATCCCGGAGGAATCCACTATGGGCAATCGACGAACGTCGTGGATATTTTTTACCACCGTCCTGACTGTCCTGGCCCTGACTGGCCGGGTCTCGTCTGAGGTCAGGCTGCCAGCGCTCATTTCCGATTACATGCTCCTGCAGCAGGAAGTTCCGGTGAGGATCTGGGGTTGGGCGAATCCAGAGGAACAGGTACGAGTCCAGTTCGAGGGATAGAATGTCTCAGCGGTTGCCGATTCGCTGGGAGGCTGGGAGGCTTTTTTGGCACCGCTCGAGGCCGGCGGACCTTTTGAGATGGTGGTCTCGGGAGAGAACACCATTACCTTGACGGATGTCTTGGTGGGAGAAGTGTGGATAGCCTCGGGTCAGTCCAATATGGTCTGGTCCGTGAGGCGGTCTCGGGATGCTGAGGCCGAGGTTGCGCAGGCTGCATTTCCTCGTATTCGTCTCTTCAAGGTGGCCTTGAAGGTAGCGGACCAGCCCCTGGAGGACGTCGAGGGCAGCTGGCAGAAGTGTTCTGAGCAGTCGGTTGCTGACTTTTCCGCAGTGGGCTACTTCTTTGCACGCCATTTACATCAGAAGAGGGGACATCCGGTGGGTGTGATCCAGACGGTCTGGGGCAGCACTCCCTCCGGGTCCTGGACCAGCCGGCTTCGCCTTGCCTCCGAGTCGAATCTGTCGCCGGTGCTCGAGAACTGGGAAAGAGTGTTAGCAGAATACCCGGCGAAGGGACGAGAGCACCAGAAAGCACTCCAGCAGTGGGAGCACGAGGCCCGGATTGCCCGCCAGAAAGACCGGACAGAGCCCAGAAAACCCCGACTGCCTCAGGGGCCGGGGCATCCCTGGACGCCAGGGGGGCTGTACAACGCGATGATTGCTCCCATAACACCCTATGCTATCCGAGGCGCCATCTGGTACCAGGGAGAGAACAACGCTCACCGGGCGCAGGGGTACCTCTACCGTTCTCTGTTTCCTGTCTTGATTCACGACTGGAGAGAGCAGTGGGGTCTCGGCTCGTTTCCCTTCTTGTTTGTGCAGCTGGCCAACTTCCGCGAGACGCCGCCCCAGAGCCAGTGGCCCGAGCTGAGAGAAGCTCAGCTCATGACGCTGAATCTCCGAAACACTGCCATGGCCGTCACCGTTGACATCGGCAACCCAGTGGACATCCATCCGATAAACAAGCAGGACGTGGGTGAGCGCCTGGCCCTGGGCGCGCGTCGGGTGGCCTACGGCGAGAGCGTGGTTTACTCGGGCCCCCTGTATCGGCAGCTCACGAGGGAGGGTGATCGGCTGCGTGTCTGGTTCGACCATGTGGGAGGAGGCTTGAGTTCAAAGGATGGGGGCGACCTTAAAGGTTTCGTCGTCTCGGAAGACGATAGGCAGTTCGTGGCGTCGTCCGCCCGTGTTGAGGGAAGCACTGTCGTGGTTTCGAGTCCCCAGGTGGCCAATCCGGTTGCGGTCCGCTATGGCTGGGAAGATAGTCCCATCTGCAATCTATACAATGCCGAGGGGCTTCCCGCTTCTCCCTTCCGCAGCGACGATTGGCGTGACGCAGAAATGCCGTTGCCGTAGTCCTTCGTCTCTGAGTTCAAGGGGTTTTCCTTCGGAATTCGCTTGTTCGATATTCTACGGTTCGGCATTTCCACCGGTTACTTTCTCCAACACCAGGGAAAAGGCTAAATCACAAAACGCAGAACACCGAACATGCGAACGTCGAAGTAGGATTCTTACCCAACCGTTGGGATTTCCGCCGCACGCCCAGCTCACCCGAAGAATTCATCCCTCGATCTGGAACAGTGGCGGCGGCTTCAGATGGAAATCCGTAGTGTCCTGATAGGCCTTAGCAAGCGTCAGGATTTCGTTTTCACCATAGAGCCGGCCGGTGATGGAGATGCTGCTGGGTCTCCCCTCCGGATCGAAGCCGTTGGGCACGCTCACGCAGGGGTGACCAGTCAGGTTGGTGAGGTTCAGGTTCTCACCGAAACTGGGCGCCAGGTATAGGTCAATGCCTGACATCAGCTTCGCCATGTCCTGCATCAGAAGGGTTCGGAGCCGGTCGTTCTGGATGTACTCCACCGCCGGGATCGTACGAGCTTGACGCAGCATGTTGGGCCAGTTGTTCTCCATTTGCTCCACCAGCAGATCGTCCTGATTGCTGCGAGTGAACTCGTCGAAGGCGGCCGCTGCTTCGGCATACAGAACGATCTCAGGAGTGACGGGACGTTTCGGTAGTTCGATGGGAATCAGCTCCACGCCCATCCTACCCAGGGCCTCCAGGGTCCTTTCGGCGTTGCTCTTGATCGCCCCTTCCTCCTGATCCTCGAAGAGACGGCTCGCGTATCCTACCCGCAGACGGTCCGGATTCGGATTAAAATCCCAGTGGAAAGGAACATCAACCGTGGATCGATCGTGGGGGTCAAGACCCTGAATAGTCTGAAACACCAGGGCGCAGTCCTCGGCGCTACGGCAGATGGGACCGATCTTGTCCATACTCCAACTCAGCACCATGGCTCCATGGCGGCTGACCCTTCCAAAGGTGGGTCTGAGGCCGGTGACGCCGCAGGTGGTGGAGGGAAAGACGATGGAGCCCAGCGTCTCCGATCCGATAGAGAAGCCGACCAGACCGGTAGCGGTTGTTGCCGCCGATCCCGCCGAGGAGCCTAGGGATCCTTCGTCGAGTTTCCAGGGATTGCGAGTTTTACCCCCAAACCAGACGTCCGCTCCGGCGAGGGCGCCGAGGCTGAGTTTTGCCAGCAGCACGGCTCCTGATTTCTCCAGGCGCTGGACTACCGTGGCATCCATTTCCAGGACCTGTTCCCGGTGTGAGGCTGCACCCCAGGTGGTCCGGTATCCCTGCACCGCCAGCAGATCCTTGGCGCCCCAGGGGATCCCGTGAAGCGGGCCTCGGTACCTACCCTGCCTGATTTCGGTGTCCGCACGCTCGGCCTGCTCCAAAGCCATCTCTCGGGTGAAGGAGATGACACACTCGAGTTGGGAGTGGTGCTTTTCCAGGCGCGCCAGGTACATCTGGGTCAGGTCTACTGAGCTTACCTGGCGATCCCGGACCGCAGCAGCAAGGCGTGTGACAGGCCAGAAAGCCAGCTCCTCAGCACGGAGTGGTGAGCGTGAAGGCACGGGCTCTTTCGAAGCCGCTCGAGATGGATCGGCCTTACCTGATTTAACCATTTGAGGCAGCGCTGAGGAGATCGTATTCCCCGGAGGGATAGGATCGAAGCGATGAGCGGGAGCGACCGAATTCGCGAGCGAAACCTCCCGTAGTTTCTGATAGAACCCCAGGTTGTCTTGAACCCTCTTCTGCATCAACTCCCGCTCTTCTCGGGTGTACTCCAGTCCAATCAAGCGGTGGGCATAGTGCAGCATCTCCTCTGTGATCTTCGTCTCCACGTCGATTTCTCCACCCTCCTGACAGGAGGCAGCATAGAGACCGACTCCGGAAAGGGAAGCCAGGGCACGACGGCGGCTGACCTTGAAAGGCGACATAACAGTACTTCCGTTCCTAGGTAGCTTTGGCCTCCAGGCCGAAGCGCGTCTTTCGAGCCTGTGGCTCGAAAGATGGCAGCCTGGACCCACCGCTAGGAAGATGACGAATTCTAACCGGATGATAACACGATATGATAGATTGTTATCATATGATTCGAACCCAGGTGAGTCTGAGCGAGCAAGAGTATGAGGCTGCCAAAGAGGAAGCAAAGCGGCTCGGTATTTCTCTCGCAGAACTGCTACGTCGGTCGTTAAGGACATTGTTGCCAGAAGAGGGTCAGCCGCCTTGGATGCGCTTTGCAGGCATGGTGGAGTCGGGTGATGCCTCCTCCAGTCAGCGAATTGATGAGCTCGTTTATGGCAGTAAGGACTAGGGCCTATGTGGATACTTCCGCACTGATTTCGTTCGCCGATAAATCGGATACCTACCATCGATTATTCAGAAGACTTTTCTCGACCCCCCCAGCCCTCCTGACCACGCCGCTGGTGGTAGCAGAAGGGCATGGCTGGTTTCTGAGGCGTTACGACCGTACCCGGGCTCTGGAGTTTCTGGCCATGATCGAGAGCATGACGCCGCTGGAGCTGGTTCCCTTCGGCGGACCTCAGCAGCGGGCCGCTATCCATGTGCTCCGAGGCTTTGCCGATCAGGACCTGACTCTGGCGGACGCCGCTGGGCTGGCTCTGATGAAGGCTCAGCAGATCAAGGTCTGCTGGTCAACTGACCGACATCTTGGGCTCACAGGCGTCCCCCTTGTGATCCATCTACACTAGCTCGAGTGATAACAACAAGAAGCGAGCGCCCGGTACGGATGCTTTTGTTTGCCTGACCGCGGATGATATTATCATTCTTCCACGAGAGGGGAATATAAGCATCTACCTGGCCTGGATTCGGCTCGAACCCTAGGGTTTTCGATTTTTAGAGGACACCGATGTCTCTCCTTGATCGACCTACCTTTCTCAAGTCCGTGGCGTCGACCACGGGTGCGACACCGTTGCTGGGACGATTCCTCGAGGGAGCCTTCATTGAAGGGGCTCGGATCCCGCGCCGGAAGCTACCGGTTGCGGCAATCGTCACTGAGTATCGCGACCGATCCCATGCGGATGTGATCGTCGGCAAGATCCTGGAGGGTTTTCAGCAGGATGGTGACGCCGGAGCGGATCTATACCTGGCGTCGCTGTTTACCTATCAGGTTCCAGAAGGAGATATGAGTCGTGGACTGGCTGCCAAGTACGGCTTTCCCATCGTGGACACGATAGACGAAGCGATTACCCTGGGATCGGATCAGGTCAAGGTCGCGGGCGTGTTGAGTATTGGCGAGCACGGCAGCTATCCCTACACGCCCGATACCCAACAGCACATGTACCCACGACGTAGATTCTTCGACGAGATCTCTGCCAGCTTCAGGCGTACGGGCTCGGTGGTCCCGGTCTTCAACGACAAGCACCTGTCCTATCGTTGGCGCGATGCCTCCCATATGGTGGAGACGGCTCGGGAAATGAAGTTCCCTCTTATGGCAGGGTCCTCGCTGCCCGTCACCTGGCGAAGGCCGGCTGACATGCTGCCGATCGGCACCCAGATCGAGGATGCATTGACGATTGGATACGGCGGCTACGAATCCTACGGCTTCCATGCCCTGGAAACCCACCAGTCCCTGATCGAGCGGCGGCGAGGGGGCGAGAGCGGCGTCAAGGGGATCCAAGCCTTACGAGGTGATGCCGTCTGGCAGGCGGAAACGGCCGGCCGTTGGTCGCGCGAGCTGGCGGAAGCGGCATTTGCCGCCATTCCCGATGTCCCGAAAGGGAAGTGGGAAGCCGCACTCGCGCAGGATGCGGCCTGGTATCTGATCGATCACCATGATGGCCTGAGAAGTAGTGTTGTCATGGCCAACGGGGTGTCACGGCATTTCGCAGTGGCGCTCCGGGTCAAAGGCCGACGCGATCCGGTGGTGACCTGGTTCCAGCTCCAGGAAGGGAAGCCCTATCTACACTTCGCTTATCTGCTCAAGGCGATCGAGCACCTGATTCACACCGGAGAACCACCTTATCCGGTAGAGCGAACGCTCCTGACCACCGGTATCCTCGACCGTGCGATGCATAGTCTGTTCAATAGCGGGAAACGGTTTCTGACTCCTGAGCTTGCTTTC
Organism: Acidobacteria bacterium UBA6911; assembly: GCA_963579905.1. GTDB lineage: Bacteria > Acidobacteriota > UBA6911 > RPQK01 > JAJDTT01 > CAUZIZ01. The sequence continues at coordinate 13,656 of CAUZIZ010000084.1, forward strand.
GGCTACCAGCCAAGCGACTGGCCCTACGCCAACCACCCAGCATCCCAGTTGAGGCTCAATTTGCCGGAGTCCGGATAGAAGCAGCCAGCGTTCCGGACGAGATTTGGTCCCCGTCTATTTTCGGGGATAGAGGCCACGACTCTCGAAGAAGGTCTTGATCTTCTCCATCTCCTCATCCGTGGCCGTTTTCAACGGGGCTCGTAGATGGCGTGTCCCCAGGCCGAAGTATTCGAGCGTGCCATGGAAGAACGGGAGACTGAAGTTATCCACGAGGGGAATATCGTACTTCTTCACCATCTCGTAGCACTTCTTCAAGTTCCCTGCTTGATAGGCTTCCCAGAACTCCTTTGCGATCCAGGGAGCGATGATCGCATAGATGTCGAAGTAGGCTTTGGCCCCGTAAGGCTCAGCCGCCAGAAACCGATAGGTGGTGCCGCCCCCGTAGACGCGTAGTCGGTCGGCGAACTTGGCTTCCAGGAAGATGTACTCCTGGATCCGGTGTTCCTTCATGGCCACCACGGCGTCGATCTCCAGGAGTCGGCGAATCGTCTTCTCCTTCAGACCCACATTCTTCAGGGCAATCGCCAGCCTGCTATTGTCCGCGATCGCCTGAAAATAGGCCGGCATGTCCTCTTCGGGGATGTCGGGTGTCAGCACCTCGACGGCATCCGCACCCAACCCCTCGGCGTACTTGGCGTAGTCGATAGCGCGGGCGTTCCAGAACTTGTGAGCGCAGGTGATGGTCAGCCCGCGATCACCCACTGCTTCGACGAAGGTGCGGGTCGCGGCTTTGATCTCATCGTAGGACAGCCACTCGTACTTGCTGTTTCCACCGGTCATATTGAAGACCTTGATGTCGTACTTGAGGGCCCCGGAGATCATTTTTCGAATTGAGTCGTGGTCGACCTTGCCCTCGGCGGTGAAGGGTGTCACCAGTGAGTAGATGGGGCCCTCCAGCTGATTCATGAACTCCTTTGGAGTCATGGGTTTCTTGAAGGTGTCCGCTGAGGACGCCGCTCCAGCCGGCGCTGAGATCAGCGCCAGGGTGAACCCTAGAATGAACAGAGATCGTGTCGCTCTGGAAATATTCATATCGAACCTCCTTTGGGGTGACCTCCGACTGAAGTGAACGGTCGAGGACCTGAGTCTGTCGAGGACCTGAGTCTATAGCCAAGTTCTGGTTTCAGCGACAGAAGCACCTAATCAGAAATCGGGAGCGAAAACAAGCTCGCGATCAATTTAGCTCCACAGTCCCGCTGTACCGGAGCGACACTAGCCGGGTCCTGCTACATACGTTGGTACGTCACCCTCGACTTGCCACGGAGCCCCAGTTGAAGTGAAATATACAGGAAGGTGAGAACTGTCGACCCAGGAGGAAGAACGATGAACCGACGCACGCTACTTCGAACCGGTGCTATGGGGTCCCTTTCCGGAATCGCCGCCGGCCACGAGCTAAGGGCAGAGGAAGCCCTTCAGAAGGGTAGCCGGGGAATGCCCTCCCCCAAGATCAAGAACATCCAGGTGATCGCCACGGCTCCCGAGGGTCTGCGCTTGGTGGTTGTGAAGATTCTGACTGATCAGGACGGGCTATACGGGTACGGTTGCGCCACCTTCACCCAGCGGGCAGATCTTGTTGTCCTGGCGGTGGAGAAATACCTGAAGCCCTTTCTCGTGGGGAAGCCGGCCGACCGCATAGATGATACCTGGCAGGCCTGCTACAACAGCTCATACTGGCGCAACGGACCCGTGCTCAACAACGCGATCAGTGGTGTGGATCTGGCGCTCTGGGACATCAAAGGACGCCAGGCAGGTCTTCCCGTCTACCAGCTCCTGGGAGGGAAATGTAGAGAAGCGGCCGACTGCTATCGTCATGCCAGTGGGTCGGAGTTCAGCGAGGTCATCGACCGAGCGCGCTACTTCATGGAGCAGGGGGTTCGCCACATACGGGTCCAGGTAGGGATTCCCGGAATGGCAGCCTACGGGGGTAGAGGTAGCGGGACTCCTCCTCGCAAGCTCCACGATGACTCCATGTTCGAACCGGCGGCCTACATCAAGCGGACCTTATCTCTGTTCGAGGAGTGCCGGCGTCAGCTGGGAGACGAAGTCGAGCTGCTGCACGACGTTCATGAGCGCATCACGCCGAGCCAGGCACTTCAATTCTGCAAGGACGTAGAGGCCTTCCGACTCTTTTTCCTGGAGGATCCGGTCTCGCCGGAAGATATCCCGTATTTCCGACTCATTCGGAATTACTCGACCACACCCATCGCGATGGGTGTGCTTTTCAACAGTCCGCACGAGTGGATCCCCCTGATGGCCGAACGGCTGATCGACTACATCCGTATCCACGTCTCCCAGGCCGGAGGGCTGACTCCCTGCCGAAAGATCGCGGCCCTGGGTGAGCTTCATGGAGTCCGTACCGCCTGGCATGGACCTGGAGACGTCTCTCCCATCGGACACGCTGCCAATCTAGCCTTGGATCTAGCCTGTTATAACTTCGGAATCCAGGAGTTCCCGGGATTCTCAGATCGTCTCCTGGAGGTCTTCCAAGGCTGCCCAGTATTCAAAGACGGCTATCTCTGGGCCAGCGAGAACCCAGGCTGGGGGATCGAGGTGAATGAGAAGGCTGCCCAGAAGTATCCGTTCGGCAGCTTCGAGTCGGGTCAGAGGGAGGAATACAACGGAGGCTGGGGGGTAATCCGACGCCGCGACGGCACCGTCATCAAGCAGTGAGTCCTATCTCCTCAACAATGGCTGTCCAGAGACGGGAGTCTCTCTTTTCCTTGATGGTTCCAAGGCTGTGAGTCCTGCCGAGAGCTTGGAGTTTTATGAGGACAGATCCGGTGTCGAGGCGGGTCAATTGTACTGAGGAGTAGCTTCCCAGGAGGGCCACTTCAGTGACCTGGAGCGAAGCGTAATAGACCCGGCCTTCAGGCCGGGGTCAGCCCGCGCTCCAACCTTCCGGAGGGCCTTTCAAGGTCCTTCTCGCGGCGGCTTTAGCCATCGTGACCTCAGCGCCTGGCAGAAGCCTCTGCTCGAGAATCTTGGTCGCAAGCCTTGCCTGGGTCGCCAGGACGCCGTTGCGATACAACAGATCACAGCTGGTTATGAAGGATCGGAGGTGTGGAGAATGAAGACGAGAACGAGAGCAATCGGGGTTTTGTTGGTCGGGTTCTGCTTCCTTCTCGTTCCTAGCACAGCAACGGCCGCGAGGCGATCTCCCAATCTCATCTTCATCCTGGCCGACGATCTCGGATACGGAGACCTCGGTTGCTATGGCCAGAAGCTGATCCAGACTCCGCGATTGGACCAGATGGCCCGGGAAGGGATGCGGTTCCGTCAGTTCTACGCCGGCTCGACCGTCTGCGCTCCTTCTCGCAGCGTCCTGATGACTGGGCGGCACCTGGGCCATACGCACGTCAGGGGCAACGCCCGCGACCGGCGTCTGCAGGCGCTTCCCGATTCGGATGTCACCTTGGCAGAGGTCCTCAAGAAGGCTGACTACCGGACCGCTCTCTGCGGCAAGTGGGGTCTGGGGGAGGATCTGCCTGGAGCAAGGTCCGGCCTTCCCCTGAATCAAGGTTCCGACTATTTCTACGGCTATTTGAACCAAGGCCACGCGCACAAGTACTATCCCGAGTTTCTGTGGCGCAACCAGCGCAAGGTGAGGCTGAAGAATACCGTCGTCAAGGTGCGATCTGGATCCGGTGGTTATGTCGGTGGCTATGCCACCAAGCGAGTCGACTACAGCCACGATCTGATCGCACAGGAAGCTCTGGACTTCGTGGAGTGCAACCGAGATAAGCCCTTTTTCCTCTACCTCGCCCTGACGATTCCCCACGCCAACAACGAGGGCACCCGGGCCACTGGTCACGGCCAGGAGGTTCCGGACTACGGCATCTACCGCGACCAGCCCTGGAGCGATCAGGACAAAGGGCAGGCCGCCATGATCAGTCGAATGGACCGTGACGTGGGCAGGCTGCTGGACAAACTCGCGGGACTGGGACTCGACCAGGACACCGTGGTGATGTTCAGCAGCGACAACGGCCATCACGACGAAGGAGGACACAACACGGAGACCTTCGATCCCAACGGTCCCTTGAGAGGCATGAAGCGGGACCTCTATGAGGGCGGCATCCGGGTTCCGATGATCGTCCGCTGGCCTGGAAAAACGCCCGCCGGAAGCATCAGCGAGCACATCGGCTATTTTGGAGATCTGATGGCGACAGTCGCCGATATAGCCGAGGTCGAGCCGCCAAAGAATCTGGACTCCATCAGCCTCGTACCCGCGATCATCGGACAACCCGCACGGCAGCAGCAGCACGACTATCTCTACTGGGAGTTCTCCGAACAGCGTGGAAAACAGGCGCTGAGGCAGGGCAAATGGAAGGCGATCCGGATGCCCATCTTCAGTGGCCGAACGCAGTTGTACGATCTGAGTAGGGACCTGGGCGAAGCCAACGACATCTCCGCGGAACATCCACGAGTGGTGGAAGCACTGCAATTATTGATGGACGCCGCCCACACCCCTCACCCAGGCTGGACTCCTCAGGGGGAGGCCAATCAGGATCAGCCGCCTCCTGGCGATGGTCACCGCCGCTTCTGACTCGCGACAGCTGTGGAGTAGGATGAGGCTGTCGTGCTGACGAAAAGGGAAACTAGGAAAGGCCAAAGGTTTCCATGCAGCAAAGGGTCCACTACCAGCCCACCGATCCCGGAATTCGATGGGAGAAAGACCCCGGGATTGTCATCGATGTGTCGGATGTGGGCGGAAACTGGCGAAGCATCACGCCGAACGTGATCGAGGTCGGCGCGGGATTCCGGATGTACTACACCGAGTCCGGCCCCGGTCTTGACTACGGATCATCACCGGCCCGCATTCTGAGCGCAATCTCCCACGACGGGACTATGTGGGAACCAGAGCTGGGCGTTCGAATCGCTCCGTATGAGCCAGGTCCAGGCCTTCGGGTGGTGTGCCCGGACGTCGTACCGTTGCTAGAGGGGGGCTATCGCAGGTACTTCGAAGGTCAGCCCCATAACGGCCCGAGCACCGTCATGAGCGCCTACTCGGATGAGGGTATCGTCTGGAAGGCGGACCCTGGCATCCGCTGGGGGGACGACAATGCAGACTTTGGTTCTCCCAGGTGTATCTATGTCGAATCAAACGAAAAAACGCTCTATCGACTCTATTTCCATCAGTCTTCTGCCACCATCGGAGACAAGACCATCGTCAGCGCCCTATCCGAGGACGGGCTTCATTTCCAGAAAGAACCTGGGGTCAGGATAGTGCAGGAAACACCTTTTGAGACCGCCACGGTCTACGCTCCCGAGGTCCTCTATCTGGGAGACGGAACGTATCGGATGTACTACGCCGGATGGAGCAGCGAACCCTTGCATGGACAGATCCTCAGCGCGACCTCCTCTGATGGCCTGAACTGGACCAAGGACGCGAAGCCCTCGGTCGTCTTTGGGGGCCGTTGGGACCAGGTGAAGTGCTCGGAACCCTGCATCATGAGATTGCCAGATGGATGCTATCGCATGTTCTACGAGGCCAACGACGAGCATGGGGTATGGCGGATCCTGAGCGCAACGACACCGGCCTGAAGTCGGTCTCGCCGGTAGCCGCGTCGCTCCCTCCAGGTCGAACTTTCCGGTCCATGGGAGCCTGAAGCGCAAGCGAGGGGTTGGAGATCTGTGAGATTGTGTTGGGTCCGCTCCCACTATCCGGTGGAAATTTGATGACCAAGAGTCCTCAAAGCCTATCCGATTAGATAGTCACACTAACCGAAGGGATAGACTTCGGGGCCTTTCGCCTGCCCTCTGCAGTATCAAATCGTGTCCCCAGTTCAAGCGCATTCTTATTTGAATCAACTACGGGTTGCCAAGCGAAAACCCAGGGGATGGGAAGGATAGGTCTATATCGCGGACGATTTCGACGAGCCCCTTCCGCCGGAGATCCTCTCAACTTTCTAAGAGTTGGGCTGATAGAGAACCTGTTGCTGCTCGATACGCATGTCTTCCTGTGGTGGCGAAGCGAGCACTCGAATATACCTGGATAGGTGCATATTGTTATCGCATCTGCCGAAATCGTTTTTGTCAGCCCCGCCTCGGAGTGGGAAACGTCGATCAAGGCCGCCTTGGGGGGAAGCTGACGCTCCCGGCGAGTTTCGAAGTAGGGGTGGACGACAGCAATTTAGAGCAGTTACCTATTGCGTTTGGCCACGCCGAACGGGCCGCCAGCCTTGACGGGCATGGAGCACCACGGCGTTGATCGAATTCTCACTTTCGATCGGCGATTCGAACTCTGGCTGTCCATCGAACAGCTGCCCTGAGCCCTGGGCCTTGTGGTTCCCGATCAGAACATCAGGACCTTTCTGAGTGGATGCGAACCGGTACCTGGTTTCAAGAACCAACCCGATAACCGAGGTAGAGTAGAATCGCAGAATGAAGATCGAGCGACGGCAAGCCTGCCCTGGAGGACAAACTCTTCGGGGCTCACAGTGGGGTGGACGGCTGACCCTGGCTAGGGTCGATCGCAGGAGCTTCCGCACCACTTCGATCCTTCTGGCTGGGACGTGCCTGGGAATCCTCTTGTGGGTGGGCGCAAGTGTGGGTGCCTTTGCAATTACCTCGGAGAGTGGGGCGGGGAAGAGTGCGGTCCGCAGTTTCCAGGTGTTCCTCTTCGCCGGCCAATCCAATATGGCTGGGGCCGATGCAATTGTGCCCGACCCTCCCGGCTTCGTTCAGCAGGAAGCGGATCGGGTCTCACTGTTCACCTACGGGCCGGGGCCGGGTAAGGAGGAGACACCCGGTTATCATCCCTGGGGGGACATCCGCGGACATCCTTGGTCCAGGGGCGACGCCGCACCACGCATCATTCACGGACCGGAGGTGGGGTTTGCTCGCCGGCTTCACGAGGCGGGTGTCAGCGATATTGACATTATCAAGGTGGCTGGCAACATCCCGCTGAAGGAGCCCGGGTGGCTCTGGAGTCCGGGTAAGAGCTTCTTCCAGGACTGGACCCGGTTCGTGGACGACCGTCTGGCCGAGCTCCGGCGCCCGGGCCATCGCTACACCGTCGCCGGCTTCGTCTGGCATCAGGGGATCGACGATGGCCTCAACCCACCGCGTGCGCGGTCCTACGGAGAGAACCTGAGAAAGTTGATTGCCGCCTTGCGTCACCGATATGGAAGCCCCAGAGCTCCCTTTATCCTGGCCCGCAGCGTGTACTCCCAGATTGCCGTCAAGAGGACTGGAGACGGCCCCGCTTCTCCAATGGCCCTGGTTCGGGCGGCGCAGGTTGCGGTCGCAGAAGAGGGCCCTACGCCACCTGGATCGATGTCGATGATCAGGAGAAGGTGCGCATCCACCATTTCACCTCCCCGGGACAGCTGGTTCTGGGAGGCCGCTTCGCCGATGCCTACCTGGGTATGGCTAGGACGCCGACAGCTTCTGATTGAGGGTTCGAAGCCTGGGAGAAGGATTTCTTGAGTTTTGCGGAGCGAGAGTCAAGAAGGTCTTTTCGCCTCACCTGGTTTCTTCGCATTTGCCGACCGGGAGTTTGTCTTCTCTGGATCTCGGTATTAGTAGCGGCCAGCACCACACCCTCGGGCCGGTCTGGTCGGCTGCAGGAAGATCCGGTTCAAAGGTTGCGGCGGTTGGGAGCCACTGTCTTTCAGCGTGGGGACATGGTCGTAGAGGTCAACGCGAACCGCACGCCGCTGGTCGACGACGATCTTGCACTGCTGGCTGGGTTCACGGACCTGACGGATCTCTCGTTGGAACAGACCCAGGTGGGCGACGCGGGTCTGGCCCATCTGGCGGGGCTGCGCAAGTTGCAGTGGCTGAACCTCTACCGCACCCGGGTTGGCGATAGTGGATTGCTCCATTTCAGAGAGCTGAAGAGTCTGCAGCATTTGCCCATCGGAGGGACTTTGGTCACTGATAAAGGGCTGGCCCATCTGCGGAAGATGAGTCAGCTAGTCTACCTGGGCTTGCGCGGGAACAAGGTGACGGACGCCGGTTTGGAGAACCTGCGTGGGCTGACGAAGCTGACCGGGCTTCATCTGGGTGAAACGGGCATCAGCGACGCTGGAGTGACCCATCTGCTTGGCTTGACCAAACTGCAGAAGCTTTGGCTCGATCGCACCGACCTGACGGATCAGGCGGTGCCGCTGCTGGCGAAGCTGGAGTCGCTGACAGAGCTCTACGTCTATGGAACGGGACTGACTTCGGATGGGATCAGGGAACTCGCCGAGTCATTACCAGGCTGTCGGATCATCAATGAGCAGCGGTAAGAGAGTCCACGCCAGAGGCGAGGTCGAAAAGGAAGAAACTCCAGGTCAGTGGCCTCCCAGCAGTGCTGCCCCATTCGAGAACGAAACTTCGGTTACGTCTGCCGTGATTATCGCTACCGCCAATGACAGAGCCGTGACTGCAAAGGAGCGGTCTCGATCACCGATCGGGACATGCCCCAAGGGATTGCAATCGGCCACCGTCTGTTTGGTCGGTTGTTTCCGGCATCCGTATGCCGGGACCGCTCCTGCG
>CAUZIZ010000085.1:0-22031 GCA_963579905.1 Acidobacteria bacterium UBA6911
CAACCGAGTGGCCACCTCTGCTTCCCGTTTTCGGAGGATTTCGCTATGCTTTTTCTTCACCTGAAATGCCTCCTTTCGGGCCTCTCTGAAGATTCTTTGCCGAACTCCAGAATACCCGTTAGGTCGGGCATTTCAGGCACGTGGTTTAATCCACTTCCATCTACTTGTTTTGGGACTAGTAGACGCCCTAGCGCAAAAAGAGCTGATACGCCTGGTTGTCCGTCTCTTCGGTGAAGGGGTAGCCGAGATCACGCGTGTGCTGATGAAAGCGGTCGAGTTCCTGCTCTGGGATCTGGATTCCTGCCAGGACCCGCCCGTAGTCCGACCCGTGATTCCGATAGTGAAACAGACTGATGTTCCAGCGATCACCTATAGAAATCAAAAAGTCCATCAGGGCGCCGGGTCGCTCAGGGAACTCAAAGCGGTAGAGGCGCTCGTCCTCGACACTCTGAGGAGAGGAACCTCCAACCATGTGGCGAAGGTGGAGTTTGGCGACTTCGTTGTCGCTCATGTCGGTGACTGGATAACCCTGAGTTCGAAGCTCCTGGATGATCCTACCCTTCTCGTCCAAACCCTCATTTAGCTCGACGCCGACAAAGATCTTGGCTTGCTGAGGATCTCCCAACCGATAGTTGAACTCGGTGACGTTCCTGCGGCCGAGTGCACTGCAGAAGGCACGGAAACTTCCCGGGCGTTCCGCGATCTCGACCGCGATCAGAGCTTCACGATTCTCACCGATAGCCGCCCGCTCAGCAATATGCCGAAGGCGATCGAAGTTGACGTTTGCCCCGCAGTTGATCGTGATCAGGGTCTTTTCCTTTTCCGCATTGCGTGTGAGATAGCGCTTGAGGCCGGCAACGGCCAGTGCTCCCGCAGGTTCCATCACGGAGCGTGTGTCTTCAAAGATGTCCCGGATGGCGGCGCAGATTTCATCCGTCGAGACGAGCACGATCTCGTCAACGAATTCCCGGCAGAGGCGAAAGGTCTCATCTCCAACTCGACGTACCGCAACACCGTCAGCAAAGATTCCGACATGGTCGAGCGTGACCGGTTTGCCAGCTTTGAGTGCTTCGGACATGGCTGGCGAGTCCTGGGGTTGGACACCGATCACTCTAGTGGCGGGGAACAGGGCCTTGAGAAAAACTGCGATACCCGAGATCAGTCCGCCGCCCCCGACGGGAACGAAGACTGCGTTGATCGGGCCAGGATGTTGGCGGACGATCTCCATGGCGATGGTTCCCTGTCCGGCGATGACTTCAGGGTCGTCGAAAGGATGAACGAAAGTCAGGCCCCGATCCTCTGCGAGCAAACGCGCGTGTGAATAGGCCTCATCGTAGCCCTCACCGTGAATGATCACCTGGGCACCCAGATCCCGGACGGACTTGACCTTGATGGATGGTGTCGTCTCCGGCATGACGATCCAGGCCTCGCAGCCCAGCTTCTTGCTGGCGAGGGCGACCCCTTGTGCGTGGTTGCCAGCGGAACTGCAGGCGACGCCCTTCTTCAGGAGAGCGGGAGGCAGTTGTACCAGCTTGTTGTAGGCGCCTCTGATCTTGAAAGAGAAGACGGGCTGTAGATCCTCGCGTTTGAACAACACGCGGTTTCCAAGCCGCCGCGACAGGTTTCTCGCCGGTTCCAGGGAAGTTTCAACCGCCGCGTCATAGACGCGAGCCTTGAGGATTCTTTCTAGATACTGCTCTGAGAGATTGTTGTCGTCTTGCACGGCCCTGTGCGCTCTAAAAGCTAAGTGGTGGCAGCCTGGAGCATCACGGCTGGCCTCCCCTGTCCCCTGACTTCGCTTGCTCAGGGGGTGCTTACAGCGGTCGTTTCTTCCGCCAATTTGATGCCGCCTTCCAGGATTTCCAGGGCTTCGTCCACCTGTTCGATGGTTACCGTGATGGGTAGCATGAAGCGCAGCACCTGGGCCCCGGATATCTTCATGAATCGTCGTTCCAGGCGATCAGGAGAGTGCATTGGAATGGCGATGGGCAGCCACAGCCCGTGTTCCAGGCAATAGTTTGCGACCACCGCGGCACCCTCGAAATTGGGGGTGCGGCTCTTCTTGTCGGTGACGAACTCCAGCCCCAGGCAGAGACCGAGCCCCCTGGCCGACGCCGCTCCACCATCCATCTCCGGTGTTTGGCAGGACGCCCACGGTTGGCAAACCGCTGAGGTTGAAGAGTAGGGTTGAAAGAATTCCGGCGGCGGACGATACACTGATCGAGCCAACGGTCAGTGGTACTCCTGGCCCTTCCAGGACGATCTCCTCGATTGCCTTACTCGGCACGCTAGTCGTCTGGCTTTCCAGGCTGGTCCCCGCCTGATTCCTGAACCTGACAGTAACGCTTGCCGGGCTACCACCTGGATTCCAGACCAGGATCCGACTCGTCCCACTGGCGGCGCTGCCTCTTACGGCCTGGGCGTAGACCGCTTCGTTCTCACCCTCGGAGTTACCCATGGCGATGGTGGTAAAGAAACCGTCGCTTCTTCGCTGTCTCAGAGCCACGGCTACGACACTGCCCTCACAATGCAGGCTGAAGCAGTCTCGGTAGGGAGTCGGCAGGTTATCGATCATCTCGTCCAGGAACATCGCCGTCTGATCGTCGGCACCCAGATTGACCGGGGCGCTGCCCGTCAGCGAGCCGTTGGCCCTGTATGTCGTCAAGGTGCAGACAGCCGGACCTCCCGTAGCGCGCACGGCCAACCCTGTGTTGACTTGGTCATCCACCTGACCGACGCCGCTCCACCAGTCGTTGCCCTGGACCGAAAGCACACCCACCTCTGGCAAGCTCATGATACTGAATAAGAGGGTTTCCAGAATGCTATCTGCTGCCGACGTGACCTTGAGCGAACCTACGGTAAGGGCAACTCCAGTTCCCCCCAGGGTTCTTTTTTCCGTGGCCTGTGCCGCCACCGAAAAACCCTGGGTTTCCTGGATGGTTCCAGCCTGGTTGGTAAACTTGATGGTCACGCTTGCCGCGGTGTCGGTGGGGTTCCAGATCAAGATGCAGCTGGTCCCCCTGGCCGCACTGCCCCGTAGAGCCTGTGCGAAGTACACTTCCGTGGCAGCTGAGAGGCTGCTTATCGAAATCGTGAAGAGAATCAAGAGTAGAGAGACCTTCAACCATCTGCGAGCGACATTTTTCTTGGATATCTGGAACTGCCTCCAATGAGTGGATACCTGCGTAAACATTAACCAAAGTAAGGGGCTAAAGCCTACATCATTATCTGAATTATCTGAGAAAATCAAGCTGTCCGCTTTCGAAGGTTTCCCCGTGGCGGCTGTCTCCAGGCCGCCTTGCGTCGAGCTTGGCTCGACCGCCTTACTTCGGCCTGGAGACCGAAGCCACGTCCCAGACCGACTGTGCTGCCACTGGCCCCTTTATTGGTTTCGCCTGAGGTCAAGGAGTTTCCACGATCCTCGAGGGAAACACTAGTGAAACCGGATCGAGTAGAGGTCGGCGTCCTTCATGACGAAGCGAAGCCTAACTGTCTTGCCAGCCATAGAGCTAACATCGGAGCCGGCTTCCCAGGAAACAATTCGCTGGATCTCGTCGCCGATAATCTCGGAACATTCGTCGAGTGAAAAACCAGGGATGGGCTGACCCTGGGCATCCTGAATTTCGACGTGCAGACCGCCCGCAGCACTGGTGGAGTAATTGATCTCGAGCCGACTTCCCGAGAACTTCAAGGGATGGCTTAGCATTTCTCCGCCCTGGTAGGGAGCGTGGAGGGAAGCAAAGCCGTCCAGTCGAAGCGTCATCCTCTCGAGATGAGCGGTTTTCTGCCCGTAATCTCGATGCACGTACAGGGACATCTCCGCCGGCCCGGTCTGGACCACACCGCAGGAAGGATAGTTGGTCCGGGTAGTCCAATTGTTGATGCCGATCCCCGGACGGATAAGGCTCTCTCTCAAGGTGAAGTCATAGTGGGTCGTACCAGCCCGGCTCGTCATCAGGACTGCGTCGGACCGGTCTCCTGTGCCCTTCGTGCCCATCGGCTTCATATGCTCTATAACAAACTCACGGAGTTCCGGCGTCACAGTAAGCGCCTGCCGCCGCGCCGCCTCGATATCATCCTCTCGGTTGATTGAACCCTCATCGGCAAAGAGGATACGAGCCGGAAGAGAGATGTAGATGTGAGGTGCCCGAAAGTAGGGCTGCGTCTGGTTGGTATAGAACTGGGACGAAGGGGTGGTGGTTCCGGTGTCGCTGTAGGTCATCAGCGTCTGCTGGCTCCAGTTCCGAAAATCCGAAGAGGTTGCCCGGGCTGTGGCACGGCGTCCTCCCTCCATGTGCCGGGCATAGAGCACGTATTGTTTCTCTACCTCTGACCAGAACATGACGTTCTGCGAATCAAAATTGTTCACCAGAGCCATCGGGACGATGGCTTCCTTTTGAATCTGTCGCCAGCGGAGACCGTCCGCGGAGACGTAGCCGATCAGGGCGTGGGGATCCTCAGGACCCCGCGAGTTGGCCTTGTAGCGCTCCGAGTCCGGCACGCCAGGTCGCCTATCGATGAAGGGGCAGAACTGTCGAGCCGAGGCAAGAATGACACCGTTTTTGGTAGAACCGTCGAGCGAAACAAGTCCCAACTCAGGTTTGGTCCAATGAATGCCATCCCGACTCTCGGCATAGCAGGTCGTTCCGTCCTTCCCGTAGCGCCCTCGGTAATACAGCCGGTACTTGTCGCCGTCCTTGAAAACGGTCGAATAGAACGCCAAAGGGCCTTCCCAGGGATCGTCGAAGCGGACGGCTACTCCTGCAGGAACCGGGTGCTTGAGCTCGAGATCTGCCCCGACCAATCTAGAGATCAGAAGTCGATCTACGAAGAGCTCACGTCGTGATCCGATGTCGATCGTGTCTTCAGCCTCGACAAAGGATAAGGACGACAGTCCTAGCAGTCCCATTGTCGCGAGTGCAAATAGGCGTTTCATTGGTTCATCTCCTAGATTTAGTTATCTCTCTCCGTGCGATCGCGGCTTACGCGACGATCGTATACCGACCCGCTTTCAGTTGGAAGTGCCCATTCGACCTGCAGATCGCCGAAGATTTTTTCAGGGCACGCTGAGCGCGACGGGTCTGCCATCCTGACGAGAGAAGCCTGCTGGACACCTATTCGTCTCCTATGACCGCCCTACCCAGGAGCTGCAGCAGTGTGGTGCGGACCTTGGCCTCCGCATCGACAGCCAAGTAGCTTGAACGGGCACGCCAGGTTTCGTAGCCACCCAATTGGTGCTGCCGAGAGGTCGGTAAATAGCCGTTGTAGCCGTTGGCCAGCTCGATGACGAAGGTCGGCTGCAGCGGGCTCTGCTGCTTGATCGCCAGACCGGTCTCGACGAAAGTCTCGCAGGGGCTGCTCACAATTCCCAGCCCACCGATACGGATGGCCTGCAGCCGTACCGGCACCTTTTTAGGGTACTTAGCCAGTAAGACCGTCTCCCGGGCGTAGATCTGCCGTCGTTTCCGGTAGGGTCCGGCCCCGGCAGCGTCCAGAATTTTCTTGGCTCGCTGGATGTCTTCTTTGCTGGGTAGACGAACGCCAAGTTCGATCTCGGCTTCGTGTGCGGCCAGAGGTACCCAGTCCTGATATTCGATCCGTTTGTATGCCTGGTATGCCGATTCGGCCACATCGCTGGCTACCAGGCGAATCTGCTCCAAGGGATCGCGGCGGACGCCAGCCTCGAAAAAGTTGACGTTGTTGATGTCACCGCTGGTGCCGTTGGACATGATTCCAACAAATGCCGGCTCCGCATCCTCGGCTCCAAGCAGTCGAGTGATCTGCCGAGCGAACTCGCCGAAGTAGTCCGCCGAGAGCATGTTCTCCGGCACCCCGCCCACATAGTGAAGCGAGTAGTTTGCCAGCAGGGCGAGCGGTCGGCCATCGGCGGCCTGGACCGCCAGGACGGGAACCTCCGAGTCGGTAGGGCCCGCCGGTTTCAGTAGCCTGCTGCTGCCGCTTGGCGGATTCATCCTTACTTTGTCGGTCCCAGCATCGAAAGGATCGATGTATTCGAAGCCGGATCGCATGAACCAGCGGCGGTTGAATACCTGGTGAGGATTGTTGCCCACTGCCCACCCGACCCGTGCTGGCTCCAGACGAGAGTCGGCTTCCGTGACCGCCCAGGCGATCCGGTCAACAAGAAACCTGCGGTATTCTTCTTCTGGCTCACTTTGAAACACTCCGGTTACGGTGACGGCAGTATGTGTATGGGTAGCTGACATCAGCATGCTTTTCTCCGGGATCCCGGTGGCTTGCGACGCCTTTTCCTTGGCCCGGTCAAAGATATCCCGCGGGATCATGCAGCTGTCGTTGACGACGATGGCGATTTTGGTGACTCCGTTGTCGAGCACCAGGCAACGCGCATGCAGCGGATCGTGCGCCTTCTGCGCCTTTCGGTCACTCATCCCACCGTTGGAGGAGACTGGAAATATCTGGGGTGTGATGTCGATGGCGCAGGCTCCAGCGCGCAGGACTCGCTTGCCGGCCTGGACGGCGCTGTGAGCAGTTATCCCGGCAAGGGATACTGCCAACAGACTCGAAAGCAAGATCTTAAGTCGCGTGATTGGTGCCAATTTCATCGTCAAATAAAGCCCTTTTATCGAGGCTAGCATTTGCGTGCGGTTTGAGACAACCGACATTTTTTTCTCGAATGGGGCCAGGGCTTCCTGCGGGCGGGACTGATCTGGAACCCAAACAACTAGTCTGAAGGTGTGTTGCTGCGCAAGGAATCTATTGATGCGAGAGCGAAGCCACGCGTGCGACGTCTTACGGTTGGGGCCAATCGAGATGCCGGTGGAGGAAGTCGAATGCGCCTTTTCCGTTGATCTCATGGTTTCCGTTGAAGAACTCGATTTCAGTTTTGTCGCCCTCTCCCAACTCGTTGTAGACTCGGCGCACCTTGGCGTACTCGTGGGCCACCCACTCATCCAAGCCGACGCCGTCGCGGTGTCCGCGTTCGACCATGAAGGGTCGGGGGAAGATCAGATAGGCCATTTCAGCGTAGTTGAAGGTGATTCCCAGACGAAACTCGGGCATCTCATATTCTTTGGTAAACATGTAGCTGTTGCGCCAATCGACTGTAGCGTTCTTCCAGATCCACTCGTTGAAGTCCCCGGAGCAGATGGATAGACAGTAGTCCTCCACGATAGCGGGCACGCGCATTGCGGTTTTGCCGCCGTAGCTGAGTCCATAGAAGGCGATGCGATCCTCGTCCACATAGGACAGAGTCTTGAGCCAGTTGACGATCTGTTGATGTTGTCCCACGATGAAGGAGAAGAGCGAAAGCTTCAGGGGATTGGCCTTGAACTGAAGGACCCGGAACAGATCCTCGCCGCGGTAGGGATTGTGGGGAGCGAAGACGATGAAACCACGGTCGGCAAGGCTGGCGGCGAAGGCCTGATAGGCGCGGAAGCGGCGACTCTCTTTTTCGATGACATCCTTGGGCAACCCCTCCAGTCCGTGCTGGGCTACAACCACCGGCCGCCTCTCGCCGGGCTTCAGATCCTTGGGGAGCAGAAGAATGCCCCAGGAAAAGACGTCCGGCCAGACGTCGAGAACCACATCGTAGCCGACCCATCGGGGCCGGTCATAGCGGAGACGACTGCGCGGATTCGCGGCCAACATCGTATGCTCGACCTTGCCTATGACCTCTTCCCAGAAATATTTTCGGAACGGCTTTATCCCCTTGGCAAACCGATCGGCAGAATCGTATGGGAGCTTCTCCAGCAGGAATCTGTCGCGAGCGACGCTGGCAACACGTAGCGTGCGTTGGACGTGATTCTCGATCTCCTTTACCTGGCGACTCTGGCGGACCTCTGGATCGAGTTTGGTGGAGACTTGCTGGGGCAGTGCTCGCGTCGATTCTGTGCGGATGACTCCAGTCCGAGTCAAACCTGCCAGAAACGCGTTCAGAGCAGCCGTCGAACCAGGTCCGACTGGGTTCGCATCGGGGAGGGAGGGAATCAGTCGAGCGGAGCGTTTCAGATCCGCGGGCATTTGCTGCTGCCATTTGTCCAGTCGTTCGAACTCGTGCTTGACAGCGGCCCCATCCGCCGTCGCGAGACGACCCGGGGCCGCGGCGTTGGACTGCCAACTCTGGGCCGGAGGTCGACCCTCCAGCGTGGGGCCTGCACTGTGCTCGATCACCAGACTACGAGGCAGCACCATGCTAGCGATTTCCGCGTCTCCAAACTCATGCAGCAAGGACCAGATATTCCGATAGATGGGCTCTTCCCAGACACGCTCGCGGGGTCCGAAGTAGCCACTCACGAGGCAAGAGCTGATACGTGTATCCAAGGCAGCCGAGTACAGCGCGATCAGGCCTCCTTCGGCATGGCCGGCTACGCCTATTCTTGCCTTCTCACCAAATTCCTCTTGAAGCCAATCCACCGCACCCAGGACCTTTTGTACCTCGTAGCCAATCAGGTGACGGCCCATCTCGTAGGACATGCGGTAGAGCCATTCGCGGTGGGGCATGTTGGTCATTGGCAGGCGATCGGTGTGCAGGTCCGGGTTTCCGGAGAATCGACTCGAACGGTTAATGAGGGTCGGCACGATGACCAGATAGCCACTTTCGGCCATCCTCCGGGCGAACTGCGATTGGGGATCGATGCCGGGACTGAGGCCGACGAGTTGCTCGGCCGAGTAATCTGCATCTGAGAGGGTTACAATCTGCCCCAGCGGGTCCTTTTTTGGCTCGAGTAGGAGGCCTTCTCCGAAGACTCCCTCCAGTACGGGCCAGCGGACCTGTCTGATGCGATAGTGGTCGGTCTCGGCCAGCAGCGGCGAGTTCCCATGGTTATGGAAGTATTCCATTCTCGCCGAAAGCCTTTCATCGACGAGGCCGATGACCTTTTTAAATCGCTGCCGATTCCTTTCGAGCGACTCGTTGTAGGCTTCAGCGGAAGAGAAATCCCGGCTCCAGTAGCGCTGTCGGGCTTGCACTGACTTCTCGAGCCCGCGCATGAGGAAGCGATCGATGCCAGCAACCATGCGAACTGACAGGTCGTCCTTCCACTGCAAACTGGTTGTGTTGGGAAGGGTCTTGGCGCTCTGCCCCCAGATGGGGCAGCCGAGAAGCAGCAGAACTGAAACCGTCAAAAACGTTGAAGGAATCATTGGAAACACACCTCTTTGCGTCGAGTGACAAGAGAAAAAATCCGAACAGACGAGGCCTGAACTTATCACTCAGAAATTTCAGGTCGGTCTCGCCCCGGCGGTGCTGAATCGTTCAGGCGGGAAACGTCGGTTCGTTGTGCTAGCGGCGGTCTCCAGGCCGCCGTGCATCGAGCCAACGGCTCGAAAACAAGAAGAATACTTCGGTCTGGAGACCAAAGCTACGTCCGAACTTCAAGTAACCGACGGCGAGCCGATTCCCGGTTGTACGCGAGGCAACCCGGACGCCGTCATCATAGTGGGCCGGGTGTGGCCAGCCTCTGCAAGTATTCGAGTAAGTCTGTCATCTCGCTCAGGTTGATATCTTCCTCCAGACCTTCGGGCATGGTGGACACGCTGGACACCCGAAGCGTGGCTATGTTTCTTCGGAGGACAGTCTCTTCCTCACCTTTCTCCCGTCGCAGCATCATGGAAGTCGGGCTGTCCTGGGCGATAACACCGGTGACGGTGGCTCCGTTTTCGGTCTCAATCACGTAGGTCTCGTAGCCAGGTGAGATATTGACGTTGGGGTCCAGTATCTTGGTCAGTAGGAACTTCTTCGGTCGACGCCCGATGACGTCCATCAGATCGGGGCCGACTTCGCTTCCCATTCCGTCCAGGCGGTGACAGCGGCTGCAGTTTTCGCGAAACACTTCTTTCCCCGAGGGAATGCTGCCCTTGACAGACAAGGCGGACTGATACTGTTCGATCAGGTGCCCGCGTCCGTGTGGCAGATTGCAGAACAGGATCTCGGCTCGGCGACGAATCTCGTCATCCGGAGACTGGAGCAATTGATTGACTCGTGGACGGCTTACAGTCCAGGCCGGGACTGTTTCGTCGCCGATGCCGTCCAGCAGCGTCTTCGTAAAAGCCTTGCGGGCGAGGAGCCCATCCCAGACAACCTTTCGAACGGCTTCCGTGTAGCTTCTCCATTTTTCCAGTAAGAGTGTGACCACCCTGGAATTCCCGTTCTTGAGGAGCGCTTCTACCGCGGCGATCTGGATCTCGGCTGCTTCCTGGGGGCCCAGTAGGTGATCAAGCGCAGGAATTGTGGAGTCGGTCGGATCCAGCGCCATCACTCGGACGGCGTTGATCCTGGAAGTGGATTCAAGCTCACTGCTTGAAGCCTCGACCGCACCGCGAACCAGACGGCGCAGGGTCGGCGAGTCGGCGAGCAGGATGCTGTCGGCCAGATCCAGTGCCGCCGCCGCCACCTGCGCTGACGACGAAGCGATCAGTCGGAAAAGAGTTCGCTCGCTGCTCCGGTCCAGGCGAATCTGCTCTGCCCGACCTTGCTTCAAGCCCTGCCCCAGACCGGCCAGGCTAGCGCTACTCCACCATGCGTCTGCACCGTCGGGTCCGCGCGCCGCCAACGCTAGGACTTCCGCGATCTCAGCTTTGATCTGGCGAGCACCTAGAATCGCCGTGACTCTACCCAGGAACTCGTGTTTTCCCTTGCTGTCGGAGGCGAGAAAGACGCCATCTCGAGTGACCGTCTGGAACCATCGGCTTGCATTCTCCGACGCTGAAGTCAGTACGGCGATCTGAAACCATCGATCCTCGAGGTGCTTTGCCAGAATCTGGGTGAGCGGTCTGAACGATTTTGACTCGTGAAGGAGTCCCAGGGTACATGCCAGCTGGAACTGCACTCGATGGTCTGGATCCTGTACCAGGTCTAAGAGCTTTGTCACCACCGGAGGGGAGTCCACCCGTTCAGAGAGCCTGATCGCGTGTTCCCGAACTGGAGCATTCTCGTCGCCGAGAGCTTGCAGTACCACGTCGGATCCCAGCTGGCCCAGTCCGTCCAGAGTCCAGAGCGCATGGATGCGGGACTCGGGTTTGCTCGCTGTTCCAACCAGATCTCGCAAAGCCGAAACCACGGATTCATCCTGCCGCTCCACCAGCAGACGCTGGGCAGTGATCCTCCACCACATGTTGGAGTGAGTGAGTGCCTCGACCAGTTGCTCGGAAGCTGCGCTTTGAAGGTCTGGCTTCGCCGTCGGCTGGCTTCCCTGATAGACCACTCGATAGATGCGCCCCTTGCCGGCTCCTGCACGCAGGTCGAATTGGCCCTCCAGGCCTTCCGGGACGTAGTCTGGATGCTCGATATATTTTCGGTAGTAGTCGACCACATAAAGCGCTCCATCCGGGCCGACCGTCGTGAACACGGGCTTGAACCAAGCGTCCGTGGAAGTCAGGAATTCTCTTTGTTCAAAGGCTCGGCTGGCGGAAAAGGTAGACCCGGCAGGAAAGAGCAGGTCGCAGTGAACCAGGTTGTGGAGGGGGTCACAGACGAAATAGGCTCCCCTCAGTCTCTCCGGGAACCGGGCTGCGTTGTAGACGGAGTTCCCGCAGCTGGAGGTAAACTTGCCGACCTGAGACTCATGAATGTAGATGGGGCTTTCGGTCGCGGGAAAGACGGCTGACTGGTTTTCGTGATCCGAGGGAAACTCCATGGCAGAGGACACACTCAGATACGGGTTGCGAGCCAGATAGCGGTGCGCGATGACGGGGTGGCGAATATGGTTGTTGTTCCATAGCGCAAAGCGATTACCCCAGGCGTCGAAGGCGTTTCCGTATTGGGAATTCCCGGATACCGGTTGCAGCTTCAGCGGATCCAGTCGAAAACGGAAGTCGGTGCCCAGGCTGGAGACATCGACGGCTGGGACGTCTGGGTGATCGGGAAAATGAAGCGGCTCGCCCGGCTGTCCAAATTGCTCGGGATGGCGCCGGGAGGGCCCTACTTTTGGGTAGGCTCCGTAGATCCAATTATCGATACCGTAGAGGAGTCCATTGACACGAAGCTGGGGGTTGTACGGGTTGAAGCCTGTGAGGACTACGCGCTTTTCGTCGGCACGCAGGTCTCGATTCTCATCGGGCAGGTAGTAGATGTCGGGTGCGACGGCAACCAGAATGCCGTCTTTCCAAGGCATCAAGCCTGTGGGGAAGGGGAGACTGTCGGCGTACACGCTACGCTTTTTGAATCCGCCCTGACCGTCCGAGTCCTCCAGGACAATGACCCTGCCCTGGGGGGCCTGCTGCATGGGATAGTCCCCCATTTCCAGAACGAACAGGCGTCCTTGAGCGTCGAATGCCATGGCCACCGGGTCGCCGATCGTCGGCTCCGAGGCCACAAGCTCGATGCTATATCCCTGAGGTAGTCGAAAAGTCTGAAGTGCCTGTTCTGCTGAATAGGGTGGTGTCCCGGCCCCGCAGCCCAGTAGCGTGAATAGCCCGAGGGTCACGCACAGAGCTTGTCTAGTAATTGTACCTGGCTGAGAACTGTAATTGATCTGTCCTGCAGCAACGGTTCCAGTCAAGCCCCCTCCTCGAAAGATTGTGAAGTAAGTGTAGTGTCGCGCGGCTCGGCATTACAATCCCCGAATCATCTGATCTCTTCTGAAGAACTTGGGAACCGAAGGACATCCGGCAGGTCTATTGGGATAGATAGGTGCGGTGGTATCATCCTTTCGAGCAAGCTGACTCCGCGAGTCCGAAGTGTACTATCCAGGAGACAGGTCAATGGATAACTCATTCTGCATCCAGAATGCCAATGTTGTGAACGTAAGAGGAGGCACGATTCTGGAAAGAAGGACCGCGGTCATTCAGGACGATCGGATTGCGTCCGTCGGTTCGCCTTCGAGCGATTGGTCGGGACAGACCCTTGACGGGACTGGCCTGTATCTCTGCCCAGGACTGATCGACTGCCACGTGCACTTCTTTCTGGACGCTGGGAGCGACCCGAGGGGAAGTTATATCAGCAGCGATGATGAAGGACGGATGGCTACGGCGGTGAGCAATGCCCGAATCGCTATCCAGGCTGGGGTTACCACCATGCGAGACTGTGGGGCTCCGGGTCCTCTGATGTTCCACTTCCAACGGCAGGTCGAGCGAAATGAGATTTTGGGTCCCCACATCATCAGCTGCGGACACGCACTGATGAGGCCCAAAGGGCATTGTCACTTCCTAGGTGGTGAGGTTGCGACCGTGCAGGAGCTGCGTCGAAGGATCGAGTCGCACCTCGAACAGGGCGCCGGTTTCGTGAAGTTGATGGCTTCAGGGGGCGGCCTGACTCCGGGCACGGTGCCGCACGAAGCGGATCTGGCCCTCGAACTGATGAAAGAAGCGGCGGACATTGCTCATGCCAACGGGGTACAGATCACAGCTCATTGCCATGCCACTGAAAGCGTGGAGCGGGCCATTGAGGCCGATCTCGACATGATCGAACATGTCAGCTACGTCGAGCCGCCGGGTCGCTACCGCTACGACGCCGAGATCACGCAGCGCATCAAGGATAGAGGCCTTATCGTGAGTCCAACCGTCTACAGCGCTCTTCAGACCGCCCGCCGCTTCCGGAAAACGGGCGCTGCCCACAACCCCGGGGATGTGGCGGCCGTGGAACGACTCGAAGGACGCCTTACCAATGCCGGCCACTTCCATCGCCTGGGCATGAAGATCATAGGCGGCACCGACTGTGGCGCCACCAATACGCCCTTCAACTCGCTGGTCGATGAGATCGAGTCCTACACTGAGGCCGGTCTGTCCAGAACAGAGGCGCTCCGCACGGTGACCAGTGAAGGGGCAGCTCTCATGAAGCTGCCGAAGCTGGGCGAGGTCAAGGAGGATTATCGAGCAGATCTGATTCTCGTGGAAGGAAATCCCCTGGAAGATCTCGAAGTGCTTCGGACTCCCCGCACGGTCATAAAGTCGGGAAGGATCGTCCATCAGCATCCCTCGGAGGGGTGACTGAGTTTCAATAGTGAGCAGTGAAGTAGTACCGGAAACAGCTGCAGCCAACAGAGCCGCGAACGACTTGAGTCGTTAGCAATATGGGCCCAAGTTCCGAGGAGAGAGGGGGACAACAGCGAATTCTCTCCAATCCGCGGGCGGAAGCTCCGCTCCCGATTGATCTGTAATCGGCTGGAGGCGAGACTGACCTCGGATTCGTTGCTTCGTCAGATTGGAAGAAAGTAGGCCCATGTCAAAACTCCACTTCATCGAACTGAAGGGTAACAGCCGTCAGCGGGGCCAACAGCATGGGCGGTTACTGAAGTCGCCCATCGAGCGGGCTGTCGAGTTCTATCGATGGTTCTTTCGGCATCATCTGGGATTGGAACCCGAGGCGCTTCGTCAGCGAGCGGCCGCCTTCATCGAACCCACGCAACGGGTGAGTCCCCTGCTGTTCGACGAATATGAGGGAATCGCGGAGGGCTCGGGCCAGACGCTGGAGGATATTCTGGTGCTTTCCGGCCGCTATGAAATCACATTCGAAACGGTGGCACTGGGGGACTGTTCCAATCTCTTCGTGGGCCCGGAACGATCTCAAAGCGGGAATACACTGCTGGGACAAAGCTGGGACTGGCGGCCCGAAGTGATGGATTTCAGGGCTGTCTTCGTGGCTCGCTGCGATGATGTCCCCGACCACATCATGGTGACCGAGTGCGGACAGCCCGGAAAGTACGGACTGAATGAACATGGACTGGGCCTGGTTGCTGCAGGTCTGAGTTGCCGTGAAAAGTCCAGTATCGGCGATCAGTTGTTTGTAGTTCTAGGTCGGGAAATTCTGGCCCAGGAGACCCTTGCTCAGGCCTGCGAGGTGATGACCGAGTCCTCACCTTTGGCTACCGTGAACGTTCTAGTCGCGGACGATCGAGGCCAGGCGGTGAATTTCGAGTCCGCCCCGGGAAGAATAGTGCGGGCCGACCTCAAACCAGAGCAAGTTTATTGGCATACGAATCACTGCCTACACGAAGACGAGCCCTGCACTTTCGAGAACAGCCGGATTCGGGGCCGCCGCTGGGTCCAGCTGACCGAACAATCGTCATCCGTTACGCCGGAAGCGGTGCAGACCTGGCTCGCCGATCGTTCTGACGGGGGGAATTCGATCTGCCAGCACGCCGATCCGTCGCAGGCCGACGCTGCCAGTTGGCTTCAAACCCTATGCTCCATCGTCATGGATCTAGGACTCCAGACGCTCTGGGTCAGCGATGGGCCCTCTTCGCAGAGCAGCTATCAAGAAGTTGGATTCAAGACCCACCAGGTTGCCGAGGCTACGTGATCCGTGCCGGGTTTCTTCCCGACACTTCTTGTTGAGGTTCTGAGAGGTCTCGTATTCCATCCCAAAGAGACGAGGAGTTGAGAAAATGATCAACGACCGACCATCCAGCCGATCCATCTCCTACGAGCTCTTTCGTTTACTCCTGATAGGTACCGGAATCCTATCCGTAGTGGCCGGGTGCACTCAAAAGGGGACGCACTGGCAGATGTCCGAAACGGTGGAATCTGCCGCCAGCCGGGAGCAATTTCTGGAGTTCGCCTGGGATCAGTTCGTCGCCCTGAATTGGCCTGCTTCCTCAACACCGGGAGAACCGGATATCGCAGCCACTCTTGGTGACCAGGGCACCGTCGTTTTGGAGACCTGGAAGGAGCCCTACGATGTTTTTCTGGACGGGGCCAGGGTTCCTCCGACCTGGGAAGTCCCTGACCTTTTACCGGATGAATGCAAGGGAGATATCGAGCCCAAAGAGGATGGACACCGGGTCATCCGGATGTCTAGTAAAGTCAGCGGGAACGCCCAGGAGAACATTCTGGACGAGCGTCTGCAGGCCGTCGGGGAATGCTACTGGACCGCCGGGGAAAGTTGGCTCGCTATGAGGTCCGAATGAATCGGCTGACGTTCGAGTATATTCGAGAGAATACACTTTATAATGCTGTGGTTCAGTCTTCTTTTCCCATCAAGTGGCTCTAGGGATCGATGGAGATCAAGGCCTCCTGGAGGGAGTTGACGGAGAAGGAGGCGGAGAATCTGGAGGAAACTCGTCAGCGCTATCACGTCAGTGAGTCGGTCCTGTTGGATCCGCCAGGGGAACGTTTTAGCTTTCCTCAGAAGGACGGTAGTCCTTGCCAGATTCGACAGATGGCCTTGGTAGGGCTGCACGTGGTCCACAAAATTCCTGGCCATGATCCCTTCATCTGGGTTACCTTCGAACACGAGGACAATATAACAGGGACCTCATTCAACGACCCGAATTGCCCCGACGACTGTGTGGTGCCGCCTGATCCGAATCAGCCCATCGACGCGCGCTGCCGAGATTGTGTTCCCGAATGTCGGAATACGTTCCAGTACTGTCCCGACCAAACCAAGACCCAGGTGACTCGACAGATCCCGATTCCAGGAGATGTTGAAGCCTTCAATCGAAAAGTTTACGGCCGCCAGCCGGTCCAGGGGACGAAGTGGGCACATTACCAACTGGTGGGAGTCCAATATCCGACTGAGATCGACCTGCCCTTCGATCCTGAGAGTGTCGGTGAGACCTTCCTTGGTAACACCACCATGGAGACCTTTAACCAGACCGCGAGTAGCTGCGTGGGGTGCCACAGTTTTGCGCGCTCAACCAATCCCTTCAACCTGTCAGACTTTAGCTGGTTTGTGTGTCGGGCTAAGTTTCCACCGGGTGAGGTCCAGCCGGGCCGGGAGTTCCCGAAGCTGAAGCCCTCTCCGGAAGAGGTGCTGGAGATCATATACGGTAAGCGTCCGAACCCTTTCACGGGACGTGCGGAGAAGCCGTACGAGGACTGGGGCACCTGGCCCAAGGACGCCTGGAACAACTTCGAGATATCGCTGAGTCAGTCTGACGGGAGCAAAGGTCCAGGTGTAACCGGTGAGAATCCTCATGGAAACTTCGTGCGCATTTTCGTGAACGATCTCGGACTCGAAGCCGTGCGCGGGAGTTCGGTGGTATTTCCGCCGGGCACCATCGTTCTCAAGGAGAACCTGCCGTTTCGTTTTGTGCCAGATGCCGTTAATTCCCCAACACCCAAGCAGCCGCTGGAGGTATGGCAGCCTGCGGTCGAGCTCACCGTGATGTATAAACAGGCAGAGGGATACTTCCCGCAGGGGGGCGATTGGTACTATTTGAAGTCAGCTCCGCTGCAGCCGGGCGAGTCTCCGAACGTGGATCGCGCTGGTAAAGCAACGGGTTGTGTCAGCTACCACGCCTGGCAGGGAAACGCAGATTTCATGCTCACTTTCAACTTTGGCAAGCCGCCCGTAATGCGCACTCGCTGCGTCGATGATGCCAGCGGCGACAAGGACTGTGAGGAGGGTGCTTTCAGTGGGAATCGTTGAAAGGACAGGGACGCTGATCCCGTCAGCCGGATTCAAGCAGCGGCGGCGATTTTGCCAACTGATATCCGTTCTGGGTTGCCTCGCACTCCGGGCCATGCCGGTCTGGGCTGGGGACGTGATCCTGGTCTCCATTGACGGATTAATGCCGGACTACTATCTGCGAGCGGATGATCTGGGTCTGAAGATTCCGAACCTCCGGCGGTTGGTGCGCGAAGGATCCTACGCAGAGGGAGCCCTCAGCGTGATGCCCTCGGTGACCTTTCCCGCTCATACCACGATGATTACAGGGGTCAATCCAGCCCGCCACGGTATCGAGAACAATCTTGTTTTCGATCCGGATGGAGCATTGGGCGGGGGCTGGCACTGGTTCTACGAGGACCTCAAGGTAAGCACGATCTTCGACGCTGCGCGGAAGTACGGGATACGTACGGCTTCCGTGACTTGGCCCGTGACCGCAGGTGCTCCCATCGACTGGAACCTGCCCGACATGTATCCGGTGCCGAACCTTCATGAGGCCAAGAATCTTCGCAGCCTGGTAGCGGACCAGGACCTTCGGGATTTTCTTCCCTCGGCCGAGAAGCTGGTTCGGATGGGCGATGATATTCGAACCCAGGTGGCGCTGCACTTCCTCGAGAAGAAGCCGGGATTTCTAGCGATCCATTACCTCGAGTTGGATGGGGCCCAGCATCGGGACGGACCCGGCAGCGTCCCAGCCAAGCAGGCTCTGGAGAAGATCGACGGCTATCTTGGCGAGGTTTTTTCAGCTCTGCAGCAGGCTGGGCGCTGGGAGTCGACCAGCGTACTGGTGGTTTCAGACCACGGCTTCGTAGAGGTCGATAAAGTGGTCAAACCCGGTGTCTTGATGCGTGCAGTTGGACTGCTAGAGACGGATGTCGAGGCAGAGATCACGGCTTGGCAAGCCGCTCCCTGGGCTGCTGGGGGCTCTCTGGCGATTGTGACTCATCCTACCGCTTCTTCCGACAGTCGCCAGAAGGTGCTGGATCTCGTCAATCTGTTGAAATCAAACCCCGTCTACGGTGTAGCGAAAGTCTACATGGGGGCCGAGCTAAGCCGGACGGGGGGATTCAGTCGAGCTCTGGCCGTGCTGGAGGCGCGTCCCGGATATTTCTTCAGTGCTGAGGTGCAGGGAGAGCTCGTCTCCCCTTCGGAAACTCGAGGGATGCATGGCTACAGTCCCAGCCTGCCGGGTCTGGAAGCTGCGTTTCTGGCCAAGGGTCCTGGGATAAAACAGGGCCATCGCGTGGAAACTGTTCGACTACTGGACCTGGCTCCGACCATCGCGCGAATCCTGGGAGTAGAGTTTGCGGGAGCTCAGGGAAGGGTTCTCGAGGAGCTGTTTCGATAAACCAACCCTCAACAGGGCACCAAGACCGAAGCAGCCTGACAATTGCACATGGACTCACGATTTGATATCACGGCTCAGCGCACTCACAGGGCAGTCAGACAGCTATGACGAAACCTTTCCGCACGACGGTCACAGGTAGTTTCCCTCGACCGGTTCAACCTGAAGATACCCTGAGAAAGCCAGAGCTATCACGCCAGGAGGCAGACGACGTGATTCGCTGGGCAGTGAACGAGCAGGTCGAAGCCGGGCTGGACATCGTCACCGACGGGGAGGGACGTCGTGAGAACATGTACTATTTCGTGCAAAAGAGAGTCGGCGGCATCAGTTTTGAGCAGATGTCTTTTCGCGCCTTCGGCCCCACCGGATTCGGCATCGAACTTGCTCAGGTGGTAGGACCGCTCGAGGATCCGAACATCGGACTGGCTCACGACTGGCGGGTGGCGCGAGATCAGTCCCCACCTGGGGTTGAAGTCAAGATGACGTGTATTGGTCCGCATATGTTGGCCCGGTTCTCGGACAACCAGCGGCCGGATCTGTACGCCAACGATCAGGAACTGGCACTGGCCTATGCACGGGTTCTGAATCAGGAGTTTCGGGAGTTGATCCGCGAAGGATGTGAGTTCATCCAATTCGATGAACCCGCCTGGACGGCCTTTCCCGAAGATGCAGTCTGGGCGGCGGAGGTACTCAAGACTGCCATTGAGGGACTGGGTGTAAGGATCGGCCTGCACATCTGTGGAGGAAACGCATACCGAAAGCGCTCTTATTTCGCGCCCTACACGGACATGGCCGAAGCCTTCCAGATCGCCCCAGTAGACCAATTATCCTTGGAGCACTGCACACTGGATTACGACATGATGGCGCTTTGGGACAAGATCGATTACAAGGGCGAGTTCGCCGTTGGGGTCCTGGACCAGAGAAGTGATAGGATGGAATCGCCTAGCGAGATCACGGAGAGAACAAGGCCAGCGACGCACTACTTTTCACCGGATCGGCTCCTACTGGCCTCCGAATGTGGTTTCCAGCACGTGCCAGTACCCATAACCAGAGGCAAGCTCAGAGTGCTGGTGAAGGGAGCAGAACACGCCCGCGAACACCTAGTCTGAATAGTGAGCAGTGAGCAGTACCAAGCCAGGTCTGCCAGAGCCGCGAACGACTTGAGCCGTTAGCAATATGAGGCCAGGCTCCGAGGAGAGAGCCGGACAACAGCACAACCTCCAACATCGGCGGGACACAGCGTAGAACTAAATCATCCCCGCGTCCAGGAATCCTATCGAGAGACCGAAGAATAGCGAAATGGCCAATGCTGAAATAGTGGCAATCGGCTCGGAACTCCTTCTGGGCCAGATCGTCGACACCAACTCGGCCTGGATCGCCCAAAGGCTAACCAGCCTGGGCGTCAATCTCTTCTACAAAACCGTCGTCGGAGACAACCAGAATCGGATGGAGGAAGTGATTTCCAAGGCCTTGGACCGCGCCGATGTGGTGATAACGGGAGGTGGGCTGGGCCCAACTCAAGATGATGTAACCCGAGAGGTCATCGCAACGGTAACGGGCAGAGCACTCGTCCGTGACCCGAAGCTGATGGATGAGATCGAACTGCGGTTTCGCAGCCGCGGATTCATCATGACCGCGAACAACGAGCGTCAAGCAGACATTCCGGAGGGGGCGATCACCGTCCACAATCCCAACGGCACCGCGCCCGCTTTCATCGTCGAGGATCCCAGAGGCGTGGTCTTCGCCTTACCCGGGGTACCCCACGAGTTGAAGTGGCTCTTTAAACACGAAGTGGAGCCCTACCTGAGGAAGAAGTTCGGCCTCTCCGAAGTCATTACCTACCGGATTCTAAAGGTCGCAGATATTGGCGAGAGCAGCGTCGACCATCAGATTGGCCACCTCATTGCGGGCTCCAGCAATCCAACGGTAGGCGTCCTTGCCCATCCCGGCCAGGTAGATATTCGGATCGCGGCCAAAGCTTCGAGCATCGAAGCAGCTCAGGATCTCATCGATCCAGTTGAGCAGAAGGTTCGAGGCCTCTTGGGACGGCATATTTTTGGAGTCGACGACGAGACCCTGGAACAGGCGGTGGGCAAGCTCTTACGCGAGCAGAACCTGACGCTGGCCGTCTATGAGGATGTCACGAGCGGCATGGTAGCGGAGCGACTGCAGCAGGCCAGCGACGAGCATTTTCTGGGAGGCGTTATTTGCAACGATGCTAAATCAGTCGGGCGACTGCTGGCCGGCGGTTCCGGCAGTGAGAGCATGAGTTCTCTGAACGACCCCAACGCCCTGGTCGAGCAGCTGGCGTCTGCGGTTTGCATCCGCGAGGAAGCGGACTGGGGACTTGCCGTCCACGGTGTGCCCGAGCCGGGCCAGCGCAGCCACAATCTGGGAAAGGGCGCGACCTATCTTTCCATCACCGACGGAAAAAACCACAGAACAAAGACCTGCAACATTGCGGGAAGGGGCAGGCCGGATCGGACACGTATCAGTCTGAGCGCGATACAGCTGGTTCGTTTGGCACTTCTAGAAGGGATTGCCACTTGAAGCCGGATGCGCACCCTTGGCCTTCACCCCCGACGAAAGCGACTCACGAGCGACTCACGGAGGAAACCCATGGTAGAACTGAATCAGATTTGGAAGAGAGATTTTGATGTATACGACAGGCTCAGAGAGCTTGGAGTCGATCTAGGACAGAAGGAGGAGGCTGTACCACCGCGCCCGGGGTGGAGCGCCTCGCGCAGGTGACCTTCACCTCCGGTCTTGCCTTTCTATCCGGTACAACCACAGGCTCCGGAGCGGTCACGAACGAGGATTCCGTAGTGCAGTCAGCGACTGCGGCGGCCCGAGAAGCCGGACTCCAGCATGTCAGATGCCTCCATTGGAGACTGCACCCACAGGGGACCCTCAACGATGTCTGGTATTGCGTCAAGTGCCTCGGTATGGTCAATTCAGCAGGCGGCGGAACGCTGACGCGATCACATGAAGTCATCGATGGATACTCCAAGGTTTTCCACGACGTCTTCGGCGGCCCCTTGTCTCAGTGGGCCGAAAATGGCCAGGATCAGTCTTTGTCGGGTTGGCACGCCCGCAGTGCAGTGGGGGGATTCGATCTGCCGGGTGAAACCCGAGTCGAGCCTGAGATAATCGTTCAGATTGATCCAGAGCTCGCTCTGAGAATCATCTCTGAACGCGGACCGCATGCCTAGGGTCTGGCAGGCGACCTCATACCGCCGACATCAGATGTAGCTCCTGATTCATAGGCAACAATTTCTCCCGGGCACATAGGTTACACTTTTGGAGTCTTGGAGTTTCATTCTTCGGTGGGTGTATCTCGTCGTAGAAGCGGTGGGAACGGTGGAAAAACTCGACGCCAAGAGT
>CAUZIZ010000086.1:0-22024 GCA_963579905.1 Acidobacteria bacterium UBA6911
GTCGCCAGAAGCGGGGAAGCGATCGTCCCCAATCGAGTCAGAGCTTTCGTCATCGGGATCGAGCCAGGAACATCTTTCTTGCCAGGTTTGGGATAGGCACGACGGGTATATTTCTTCAATTATGGGTATTCAGTTAACTCAAGTTGCGACTATATGGCGTATTTGCGGGGCCTGGGGCCCCTTTTTGACCATGTCCTTGTAAGGCGTCGGTTCGATCGCCACCGCTTGTTCGACTAATCTGTAGAATAGCTTGCCACGGTGGCGGCTCGTTCGGCGATTGAATCGGAACGTATATTCGTCGAGGTAGTAATCCAGGTGCTCGTGACTGATGGCTCCTTGATGTGCGCCAATCATCCACTGCTTGAGCAACGAGGCGACTCGATGGCAATGTGGCAGCAAATCCTCGCCGACCTCTGCCGGAGGGCGCACCACTTCGTGGGTGTACCCAAGGGAACTCAGTTTCCCATAGCCTTTCCACCCGTCGGTGTGAATCACCGCGCCTGGGAGCACGGTTTGCTGCACCGCCTTTTCCA
Organism: Acidobacteria bacterium UBA6911; assembly: GCA_963579905.1. Taxonomy (GTDB): domain Bacteria; phylum Acidobacteriota; class UBA6911; order RPQK01; family JAJDTT01; genus CAUZIZ01. The sequence continues at coordinate 534 of CAUZIZ010000086.1, forward strand.
GTCATTTACAATCGGACGGACGAGAACTAGCTAGGCACCAGTGTCAGAACCGCAAACGAATTCTTCTAGAAGCGGTCGGGAATTCTGAGTTGGTCAGTGTGGGATAGGACTCATTGATACCTCCTGCTTCCCCTTCGGAAGCGATGAGAGGTCACGATTGGGCTGGTTCCTGGCTTGCAGGGTGCATTGTATCCCTGCTCACAGTTGCGAGGGCAGCGTCGGCTTTGAACCGGACTTCCCGTAGACCCGACCATGACGGTTCGTAGATCAGTAGCGAAATATGCTAATGGGTGAGGAAGGGAGAGTCAACTATGGGTTTGGCAGAGCAAATCACAAGTCGCACGTCCTTTGTCGTTGCTTGGCCCGTGGTTTTGGGGAAAGCTGCGTTCTGTTCTCATATGAGTACAATTAAGTCTTTCGAAGAGATTGAAGCTTGGCAGGGGGCCCGCGAGCTGGCTAGACAGATCTATGCTCTTACGAGGCGGTAGCCATTTGCCAAAGACTTTGGGATGAAGGACCAGGTTTGTCGGGCGGCCGTCAGCATCATGAGCAATATCGCTGAAGGTTACGAGAGCCAAACCGAAGCAGTCTTCGTAAGATACCTAGGCATCGCCAAGGGCTCGGCCGGCGAGTTGAGGTCTTAGCTATACGTAGCCCTAGATCAGGGCTACGTAACGAAAACCGAGTTCTCGGCTCTAGCTGATCTGAGCAAAAAGTATCGTCGCAGATTGCCCGTCTCAAATCCTACCTGGAGTCCTCAAAACCCAAACCTCAAAAAGTTGAGTAGTAGCCTATTCGGAAGAATTTCCACCCCCAAGAGACGTGCGACGTTCTTTTAGATCTGAGAATAAGAAGTCGGCAGCAGAAACTGACTGGTAATGTTAGAAACCGTATCCTTATACCGTTCAATCTTCTTCATCTGCTCCCAATCAGGATGTTCCAGGAAGTCTTTGAAATGCTGCTTGTGGGCCTCCATATCGTCCGCGGACAACATGTAGGTGAGGTTGGGGACGTCATTGCTGATCAGGGTTTCTCCGAAGAATACCGGTCCCAGCTTCATCTTCTGCATGAGCGCGGCCTCGCCCTTATTGAACATTTCGACCTTGCGAAGCGCGGCGTCTTCATTGTGGCTCTCATAGATCCGGAGTTCGAGCAGGCGGGTTTCGGCCGCCTTGTCAGGAGTCGACAGAACCGGCATTCCCGCAAAGGCCTTCATCAGGCGGCTCTCGATCCGGGTGTAGGCGGGATCGTCTTTAGGGAGAGTGAAGAGGTTTGCAGCGGCTTCCTGATAGCGACTATCGGAGGCCAACTTTGGGTTCAATTGGGAGAAAGCCTCCAGAGTCGCATAGGGCACGAGAACGAAGATCGAAAAGTCGTCCGGGGTTTCCTTCAAGGTGAACACGCCGACACGATCGATTCCCATGCGATTCAGGGCAGGGACGAGTGCCTTCTCCAGATAATCGCTGACGATTTTCTGCTTGTCGGCGCCTGGAATCCGGTATAGGCGGAGCTCGTAGTACTCCTGGTTGGTCGTCATTGTCTTAGAGACCTCGGCCGCTGGTGGTGGGGAGGAGGATTCGGGGGTGGTGCACGACCCCAAGACGCCCGCCGCGAGAAAAGCAATGGATACGGTTAGAAGCCGTCTGTACCAAATCGAATCGATCATGGGTTTCTCCCTGATTGTTGAAGTAACGTAGCACTCTAACAGTGGTTGTCCGGGGGGTCAACGTAGATTAAATTTCAATGCGTCACACGTCGGAACGTCGGAACGTCGGAACGTCTGCACGTCCTTTGGCCGACAGCGGCCAGCTTCGAAACCAACAGCTGCGGAAACCTCAAACTTTGAAGATCCACCACCGGTGCCCCCTGACCTGGGACGTGCGACCTCTTATTCTTGCAACACTTTGATCACCGAGAAGTACGCGCTTACCAGGGCTACTGCGAAGAGTACGCCTACCAATGCGTTTTCCCACCAGCGGTTTTTGTGTTCTGGGCCTATGTATTTTCCGCTGGCTGTTATGACCCAAATGCCTCCTACCAGGAAGGGGAGAACCATTACCTGGGCTGCGTTGATTGTTACCGTCAGGCCGACGAAGTCGCCGTGGCCCAGGAAGAGCCAAATCGTTGGGGAGAGCACTACCCAGTATATGACCCATTGGTAGACAGGGTGGCGTTTGTAGTCTCCGTTACACTGGGCCCGGGCGCTGGGGCGCAGATTGATGTAGGCATCGGATATCAGGAGACCATAGGCTGCTCCGTTTCCTACCATCGAGCTGAACAGGGCGGCGAAGACTCCCAGGTAGAATAGTTGGGTTCCCAGGTGTCCCATGGTTTCCCCTAACAATTGCGAGAGGCTTGCCAGGTCTACTACCTGGATTCCCCGGGGATGGAGTATCTCTGCCCCCACCACCCAGATCGAGAGGTCCAGGATGATCAGGACGATGATGCCGAAGATCAGGTCGTAGCGCTGGACTCGGCGGTGCTGGGGAGTGGTCCAGCCCTTTTCCCTCATGAAGTAGGGGTACATCAGGTTGGCGACACTCCCGGCGATTGCACCTACCAGGGCTACCATCAGGAAGATCGCATCGAATCGACCCAGCGTCGAGGGGATGCTGAAACCCACGATGCCTCTGGCAATGCCTCCGGCCGAAGGTCCGGCCCACGCTGCCAGTGCAATCAAGGAGACCGTGAGCAGCCCGGCTAGGATGAAGAAAAGCAGCTCGATCCGGCGATACTGGGGACGGAAGACCAAGAGAAAGACCACCGCCGTCAGGCCCAGAGCCCAGGAGATTGTGCTGCCCAGTCCAGTCAGTTTGATGCAGACCTCGGCCGATCCTACCAGGAGGAAGACGCCTACGCCGTGAGACAGGAGAAGCGCCCCTATGAGGACGATTACCCCCAGGAGAGGGTGGAGCCGGATCAGGCCTGCCAGGACGCTCTCTCCGTGCTGATTGCAGAGTTGATACTTGGCGATGATGGAGACGAACAGATAGCGCAGCACCAGGCACAGACAGAAGGCCCACATCAGCGCGTAGCCGTAGTTTCCCCCGGCCATGGCCGATTCCACGATGTCTCCGGCGCCCAGCCAGGTCAGGACTACTACGATGCCAGGTCCCATCGACTTGACATAGTCGAAAAAGGATTTAGGGATGGGTGCGGAGTGTTGCTGCATGATTTCGTGGCGGCGGGCTCCAGGCCGCCGTACCTCGAGCCAAAGGCTCGCAAGAAGAAGAATACTTAGGCCTGGAGGCCAAAGCTGCTGCCGCCAAGCTTAGTTTTCCCAGACATTCTGGAAGAGACGGAGCCAGTTTTTTCCTAGGATCTTTAGGATGTCCTCAGTGTCGTAGCCACGATCCATCAACGCTGTCGCCAGGTTCGGGAATTCGTCTGGTTTCTCCATGCCCTTGGGCTGGAAGCTCAGCTCTTCGGGACGCCATGCCGTGTTAGTGAAGGTGGACGGGTATTTGGTGCCTTGCTGGGCGCTGATGTAGTGCCAGAAAGAGAGGGGCTGATCCTGGGTGGCGTCCGTCCCTACGGCTACGTGATCGATCCCGATCCTCTCGACCATGTCATCGATTGCGTTTACGTAGTCCTCCACCGTGGAATCGAAGCCGGAGGGAAGAAAGGGGCAGAACGAACAGGCACCTACGACTCCTCCTTTCTCGGCCAGAAGCTTGAGCGCCTCGTCCTGCTTGTTGCGTGGATGGTCGTGGTAAGCGCGGGCGTTAGCGTGCGTGATTGAGACCGGTTTTTCGGATGCTTCGATGGCCTCCAATGTGGTGCGATCGCCCACGTGGGAAAGGTCGATGAGAATCCCCAATTGGTTCATCTCCCGCACTGCGTCGAGGCCGAAGTTGCTCAGACCCTCGTCCCGCCGCTCGAAGCAACCGTTCCCGAGCAGATTGCGCTCATGATAGGTCAGCTGGATGATTCGGACTCCCAGGGCATGGAAGATGCCAAGACGGTCGAGGTCGTTCTCAATCGGTGAGGCGTTCTGAAAGCTCAGGATGACGCCCGTCTTACCGGACTTCTTGGCGGCCAGGATGTCTTGCGTATCCTTGACCTGCAGGACGTCGTTTCGCTCGCGAAATCGTCGCAGCCAGGGGCCAATCTGGTCCAGGGTCTGTTGGAAGTTGTCCCAGGTCGCAACCGTGGCGCTGATCGCCGTGAGGTTGCCGGCCCGCAGACTGGCTAACACGTCCTCGCTGTCCCAATTGCTGACGTTCAGGCCGTCGATAACGATAGCGTTTTCGTAGAGTGCTTTGGCTTCAGCTTGCATCGATTTTTGTTTCCTCTTCGGGCTAGAAAAGAGTCACACGTCGCACGTCCCAGGCCGTGGCTCACCGGTACTGGGTTTTCGAACCTTCAGGTTGCCGCCGCTGTCAGTTCCGAAGCTGTATGCCTCCGGTTAAGAGACGTGCGACTCTTTGTCTGAAAGCCGATCTCCAATTCGGAACAGGTCTCCCAGGGGATTGGGCTTGTCCTCGAGAGCATCGGCGATGACCCCGCCAATAGAACCGCCGAACTTGAATCCGTGACCGCTTCCGCAGCCTGCGATCAGGACTCGCTGCGAGCTGGGGGCCCAGTCGATGATGAAGTGGTCGTCGGGGGTATTGGTGTAGAGGCAGGAGCGACCACCGATCAGCTCGGCCTCGGCCAAGGCGGGAATGCGGGCGGCGACGAATTGGCGTGCACGTTCCAGGAACTCTTCCGTGGGCTCCCGATCTGCGTCTGGGGCCGCTTCCTCCAGCTTCAAGTCGTCCGCTATCTTGACATAGCCTTCGCGCAGGTAGGGGAAACCGTACCAGGCTTCTCCCTGTGAGGTCACCGACCATACTGGAAATTGGGTACCGTCAAAGGCTTCTGGCTGCTTCGGCTGGAAGAAGGCCATCTGGTTTCGGGTAATGCGCAGATGGCGTCCCAGTTCGGGCAGCAAACGGACGACCCAGGCGCCGGCGGCCACTACGGCTCGGTCATAGGCATGTAGCTCATCGCTTCTGAGCCTGACTTCGTCTCCGATTTCCTCGATTTTGGTTACCGCCGTCTCCTCTCGGAACTGGACTCCCTCGGACCGCGCCAATGTCGCCAGATCGGTCAAGGCCTGCCCGCTGCGGAGGTAGCCGGTCCAGGGGTCGTGAAAGAGGATGTCCTCCTGGTCGAGCCCGAATTGAGGGAAGCGCTTGCGGGCTTCTTCCAGCGACAATTTCCGAATGCCGTCTTTCCGGTCCCCAAAGGTCTCCCAGTTATTTTGGGCGCGGCTGCCCGGGGAGAAGTCGCGCTCGACCATGAGCATGCCGGTCTGGTAGTAGATCGCTCGGCTGAGCTGCTCATGCCAGATCAGCCACTGGTGCTGGGATCGCTCAACCAGTTCCCGGTAGGTCTGCTCTGGATAGCCGGTGCGGCGGATTACCTTGGAGACGTCGGTGGAACTAGCCCTGGGGCAGGGAATTCGTTCCTGTTCAAATACGGTGACATCGTGTCCTCGGCGGCGAAGCTCCAAGGCTGCGGCCATACCGAAGATTCCAGCTCCTATTACGGTGATGCGCATGGTTGGGTGCTCGATGGCATCTTATCACCACCATGGCCCAGGCGGAATTGAGTTCGTAGATCGCCTTGCTGACCCGTTGATAGACCCTATGGGAATATCAGCATGGGCTGTCTCAGACGACTCACTCGCCTACTTCACCACCTTCACCTGCTACGGCACCTTCTTGCATGGAGACCTCCGAAGGGCGGTGGACCTGAGGACGAAGTTTGGGACACCGTTCCTGCAGCCCCATCTCTTCCGCTTTCCCGGCTCGAAGCGCCGGATAAAGTACCCTGCCTACCGACTGAGCAAGGAGAACCGAGTGATAGTGAAACACAGCATTCAAGAAACATGTCATTACCGCTCCTGGAGACTTCGGGCCTCCCACGTCAGATCGAATCATGTTCATGCAGTCATTTCCGCGACCGGTCCACCCGAGCCGGTTCGGGACGCATTGAAATCGTATGCTAGCCGTGACTGCCAAGGAGCGGTACCGGCGCCAGGGGCACCGATAGTCCACCCTACGGTTTCTTCGGTTGGCTCGGTTGCGGTTTCTGTTCGGTCTATGTGGCGCTTCTAGCGCCGGACCGCTCCTTGGAAGTCACGGCTCTGAAATCGCCTTGGACTGGATTATCGGAACTGGAACGAAAACAGTTTGGCGTTTCTGATCTGGAAGCGTAGCTGTATGGGTTTTCCTGCCAGCGCGCCCACGTTGGACTTGCCCCGCCAGCTGATGCGGTGCTTGCCCGTCGTCCTTATTGGATCGGCGGCTTCCATGCTGAAACCGCCGGCGGCGTCGGTGTCCGCGCCCAGAATCTCGACTTTGATCTCAGGCTGCCCCGATCCATGGTTGTACTTAGCCGCTTCCATGTTGACGCATAGGGCGTCTCCCTCGAAGCTGAACAATCGGGTGACCAGCTCTCCCGGATGGATCTTGCCCGCGTCGACCGAAACGAAGCCGTCCTCCTTGACCGTGGCCAGACCGATGGAGAAGCGCGCCTTGTCCCCCTTCTCGTAAAGGGCTTCCGAACCTCTCCAGTTACCCCCGTAGTAGTAGATCCGGATCTCGCCCTTGTGAACGAAGGGTTGGCTGACGTAGATCGTGCTCTCATCGAAATCTCCGAAATCACCCAGGCTCACCAGGGCCTGCCGGTAGGGTCGCTGGTAACGAATCCCATCTCGGCTGAAGGCCAACTCGGGATAGTGCAGCGTATTGGTGGTGCGGAAGATCCAGGGGACCCCGATATAGACACCCTCATAGGCCATCACCGGCATGGCGTAGAACTCGGTGTCCGGATAGTCGTTTTCGTCGGGGACCATGATGGTCTGATCCTGGCTCCATTGGGTCATGTCGGCGCTCTCGGACCGTCCGATGATCCTTTTTCCCATGCGGCAGCCTCGATGCAGGCAGTTCTCCATATGGACCGCGTAGACTCCTCGAATCGGATCCCAGCCCATGTGACTGGTAGGCCCCCATCGACCCACCCGGTCGCCGGTGTCGTATACGGGATTTCCCTCATAGGGAGTCCAGTTGAACCCATCGGGGGAGTAGTGTAGGTGCAGACGCATTCCCTTCGGCTGTCCCTCCCGCCAGGCAGCCGGTGTCGTCCCTGCGGACGTTATGGTCTTGTAGCGCTTGGCCGGATCGGGCTCGCGGCGGTCCAGGAACAGAGGCAACAACATCCCCCGGGGCAGGATGTTGTTGTCCTTGGATCCATTGAATTCGACCTTGCCCAGGTTTGGCTTTTCCCAATGAATCCCATCGCGCGACGTGGCATAGCAGAGCAACCAGCCCTCATCATCAGGGTAACCCGAGTATCCATAGGGATCGTCGACCTTGTGGCGGACCGCTCGACCATTTTCCCAGCCCCAGTCGTACCGATAGGGTCGTAATCGATCGGCTGCTTTGCTGGAGGCGAAGCCGCCCGTGGTTCGATACCACAGCCGGAAAAGACCCGTGTCCTCATCGTAGATGATCTTGTTCAGACCCACATAGCTCCCTTCCCAGGGCCGGTCCGCTTTCAAAAGCGGATTATTGGGATGCTTGACCGCAGGGTTGAGGACCTGTTTGGCGTGGGACAGACTCAGGATGATGTAGTCGTCGATGAAGAGCTGTTTGCTGGAACCGATCTCAATCAGACCGGAAGAAGGCGATGCTGCCAGTCCCCAGGAAACTGAGGCCCCTGCCAGGAGACAGAAAAGCACGATCGTGCTACGACGATTCCTCGAATTTTGCATCTCGGTAGACTCCATTCAGCAAAAGGCAACGGCCGTGCAGGCGTATACCAGCGCGACCCGGTTCAACTCCTCCAGAGGGACCGCCTCGTTGACGGTGTGTGCCCCGGTGGCGTTGGGGCCGTGGGTTATAGCGGGGATACCGCTCTCCTCCAGAAACGTGTTTCCATCGTCAACGAATGGTTTCGGTCCCTGAGGCAGAGGGCTACCGGTCACCGACTGGTGGGCGGATTGAAAAGCCTCCACCAGCGGTGCTTCCGGGTCGAGCTCGAAGGCATCTTTGATGTACTCGATCTCACCCTTCACCTTAATCCCCGGTTCGCGTTCACCTTGATTCACCACCTCGTAGAACTCCCGCTCGACATCTGCCCAGACAGTTCCTGGAATCCATCGCCGAGTCCCGGAAAGCTGGAATCCTATCGGCGACTGATTGAAGATTTCGCCGGAGCTGATCTTTCCTATGAAAAGGCTCTCACGACCTGCGAGCGGGTGGGTTTTCACGGAGATCTGTTGATCCAGGGCCCTCAGGCGATGGACCAGTTCCGCACCGGCGGCGATGACGCTGGGTTGATCCATCCCTCCCATCACCTCGTGCACGGGGATTCCTTCGCGGGTGATCTCCACCTCGATTCGGGACATCCCGCGACCCACCACGGGCACCCGGTCGTAGGTGTACTCGGGCAGCAGCACCCCGTCTCCCACGTAACCCTCCCGGATCAGGGTTTGCAGCTGGCGTCCATCGCCCCATGGCGTTTCGTGCAGATCGTGGGCCGTCAGGAGAATGCCTCCAGTCTCCAGGATCCCCGTCTCCTTCAACACGATCAATGCCTCGCACATTGCAGCCACCCCACCCTTCATGTCGGAGCAGCCGCTCCCGCGCAGGATCCCGTCGTCGATGCTCGGGGGGGTATAGGGGAGGTGGACCACGTCCATGTGGCCGTTGAATTGCAGGATCCTTCCCGGACTCGGAGCCTGGTAACGGGTCACCACGGCGGGCGCTGAGGGCCAGGAGGCCTCGGGACGCTCCACCTCGAAGCCGGCTTCCCCGAGCAGCTCCGAGAGACGGTCACCAACAGCTCCGGCCTCCCCGGTGGGACTGGGTACCTCGATCAGCTTAACGGCCATCTCCCGGACACGTTCAGGCTGAACCGCTCCTCTCAACCTTTCAATAATCTCGGATGTAAGTTTCATTCTTTTGTGCCGCTTTCTCTAAGGCTGACAGGAAAGCTCTAACAGCGAGGAAATCATGCAAGAGCCGCCAGTTAACAGAGCCGTGACCGTGAGGGAGCGGGATCCGATATCGGGTCCCAACTACATCTAGGCTCAAAATAGAGGTGTGCAAGTTGCCTCACCGCTTCTCACTATTAAGCTGAAGTACCGGATCCCACTCCCTCACGGTCATGGCTCTGTCAGGCTAGCCAACGACGGTCATGATAGCGGAGAACCCAGTTTCTTCCTGATGATCTGGGGACAGCTGGGTGCCCCGCAGGACTCCGTGGAACGCAAGCGCATAGGCTCCTACGACGAGGTAGTCAACGTCGTGTTCTTCGAATAACCGAAGCAGTTCTCTGAAGTCTGGCTGAGGTTCCATAGAGCTGCCTCCGAATGGATTTCACGGCCGCCACGCGCTCATCAGGCTCCCTAGTGAGCCAATGCGTGAGGTTTCTGCGAAGCGCAACTGGATCTCTTAGGGGACGTTTCGTTACCACTTTGGATATCATTTCCGTGCCCATCTTAGCAAATAATCGACGGGAATTTGGCTCTCGAAAGTACTTGGTTCCCCTCTGGTGTGGTTGATCCCGGAGCATACTTCATTTCCCAGTCGCCGTGATCAATACCGCGTCCTCGCCGTAGGTGGGCCCGGAAGGATTGTGGGCCACCAATCGGTAGTGATAGGTCGTGCCCGGCTCGAGAGCCTCCAGGTTGGTCAACACCGTCCGCGGCGTAATCTGGAGTCCCCCGTAGGTACCTGGCACCGGGGGGTAGACGATCCCCGAAGAAGTGTTCTCATGCCGCTTGGCGCCGACGTTGGCTCGGTAGGGATTCTCGAAGGGCGTATCGGTGTAGTTGGTATCGGTCCCGTACTGGAAGTAGTAGTAGGTGGTTGTACCAAGAGGGTTGATCCGTCCTTCCAGTCGGGCCGTGGTCGACGTGATCCGACTGGCCGCCCCGGTCTGGACCAGGGGCGCACTCCCCTCAGGCATCTCGAATTTCTGATCCAGCCCATAGCTGATCCCGGTCTCGTTCTCTGCCACCAGCCGGTAGTAGACGGTCTCGCCCGGAACCAGGTCGTGAATGTCCGTGTTGACCGGGCAGGTATCATCCTCGGGAAGCTTTTGAGCCCCCGATCCGAAGACTTCGATCTCTCCCAGTCCCCAATGCTGGCTCCGATATCCGGACAGCAAGCGAACCTTGATGTATTGGGCGGGCGCGGATAGGTCCTGAAGCGACGAGTAGGCGTAGTTGGGGCCGTGCTGGTTGGACTCGGCCAGGGTGGTGCTGGCTATCTCGGTATAGGACTCTCCATCGCTCGAGACCTGAACCTGAACTTCTTTCGCGGGCCACTCCGGATTCTGGTGGAGCTGCAGCCTCTCGATTGTCACTTCCTGCTGAAACGAGTAGACGATCTCCTGCGGTCCGGAGGGATTGGCTCCACTATGCCACATGCGATCGGGGCCGTGACGCCAGCCGTCGGTGAGTCTCGCCGGATCTTGTCCCGGACTCTCGGGGGCACTTTCTAAACGGCCTCCATTGCTAGGCAGCAGCAGGGAATGGTTGCGGTACTTGATTTCGAGTGAATCGAAGTCGATGGCGCCCCTGGGAGGCCGAGTTGGAGTCACGAAGGCTGAGAGGAGAAGGAAGTTGCAGTTCCAGTGGGCCAGGGACTCGTTGATGGACCAGTACTTGTAACGATCAGCATGGGGGCCCTGTTGGATGGGATTGTTTCCTCCGTAGGACCACTGTGCCGGATCGTTGTGGAGGATCCAGCGTGTTTCCTGCCAATCGCCCTTCAACAGGTGCTGCGTCAGGTTAGGTTCCGACGAAGGCCCAGTTGGCGCGCCTCCAGCCTGTTTCGTCCAACAGCTCGATCCTGCTCTGGCTCTGGAGCCAGCAGACGAATTCGGATCCGTTAGCTACCCAGTCGTGACCACGCACCCAGAGCGATACCTCGGCGTCCCTTAGATCGGGGTCACCTCCCCCCAGCATGACGCTGGGATCGTTGATGGGTCCGGTGTTCATTCCCGTCATCAGATGAAGGGCACCGCTAGCCTCGTGATTGAAATCGTTGAGGAGGTCTTGGTCCGTGACGCGGATGTATCCTCCGGAGGCTCCACCTGAGGCGAAGTGCTGAGATTCACAGTCGTAGTAGACCTGCCATCCGGAGAAGTGCTGGTCCCAGCCTTCTGCATAATAGGCGGCCAATCGAGGAGGAAGCTCCAGGTCACCGGTCCGGGAGCCGTAGTCGGGAGTCGAGCCGTATTCGAAATAGTAGGTAGCGTAGCGGCCGTGAGGGTGGACCGAACCGCTCAGGGTAAGCGAGGTCCGACCCAGGGTGAAGGCCAAGCCGGTCGTCACGTCGAGATTCTGGGCCATCGCCTGCTTTCCTTCTGGGTCTTCGCCCAGGTCATCAGTTACACCACCGCAGCCGATCAAAACGAAAGCTGCCAAACAAGAGAGGACGGAAGGGATGATATTCGGATCGCACTGCCTAGTGAGCATCGGTTTTGGTGGGCGGTACAGGGCTCGAACCTGTGACTTCCTCCTTGTAAGGGAGGGCCAGAGCAAATCGCTCTGGCCCTTTCCCTGTAAGGGTTTTAGCACTAAGAGCATATATCTGCAAGACTTAGTGGCTTTCCATTAATTACAAGAATTATGGCAGCACGGGTGGATATCGTCCAAGTGTGACGACCAAAGTGACACAAAAACTGACACACTGACAGGAATCGCATTGGGAGACAGATGGGAGACAGTGTTCTGAGCGATTGGGCAATTGTCAGGTTTGCCAGCAGAGCTTGAGCCGCGGGGCAGTGCATCTCTTCAGCTTGGTTTCAGCAGAAGGGCGGGACCCTGTCGAAATCGTTGGCTTACGAGTTCAGGCCTCACCCCCGAAAACTAGTAACTTAGCGGCACGTACAGTCTCATTGGGGAACGCTAGGTAGCGGTTGGGAAACCTGGGTCATTCTTATTGGACCCATAACGGACCAAAATCATCCGGCCTGTTCTGAGCCTGGTCAGCAAGACTATCGGGGGAGCCGGAATCTGGTCCATCAGGAAATTCGGCTAAGCGTGCTGTCGTCTCAACGCAGTCGCGCCAAAGAGAAGCAACAACCGCCCTTCGCGGGGGCGCATTTCGGGTTGTTTGAATGACCGCTTTCGTCTAAAAGCGGACGTTCAAGTTCCCCGCGGAAACGTCGAATGAACGACCGCTACTGGGGCCAAAAGCAGTCATTCGACGCAGATCCAGCGGTCACGCGTTCACGAAAGGCTTGTGGCTGAAAAAAGTGCGGTCCCTTCTCTAGAAACAGGGACAAGCATAGCAGTTTAAAGCACACGCCCAGCGTCGCAGCAAACAACGTTCCGAATGTCAGCGGTAAAGCGGATTGAATTCCGCCTATCCTGCCGATTTCTATACGTGCCCTCCGCTGAGATTGCCCTTCCAGTCCCAAGGCTCTAGTATTTCTCAGATAGGCTCCCTTGCAGCTCGGAGGCCCGCCGGTGATCGGCCAGACCATCTCCCACTACCGCATCCTGGAGAAGCTCGGCGAAGGTGGGATGGGTGAGGTCTGATCCGAAAAGGAAAGTCCTATTGATTCCAGATTTCGGCGGTGTCCCGGGTGCATGATTCCCAGCCCACCTCGAGCTTTCGTAGGATCTCTCCGTGGTGTTGCAACAACTCAGGATATAGGTGATGATGACAGACCTGCCTCGGGATTTTATGGTTATAGATGGGATCCGCACGGTGGGACGCACTACAAGCGGACCAGAGGTAGCCCGAGAAGTCACCGACCGACAGGAGCCACCATGAAAAGACCGTCGCATTGCCTCTCCCTACCCATCCTGGCTTGCCTCACTGCCGGTCTGGTTGAGAGTCCTGCCTTTTCAACTGGGTTAGTCGATCGCCGCGCAAGCATCGAGATCGAGGCCCGGACGACCATCTCCCCGGCTGACTCCGGCCTGAACCTCAAACGAGCGATGCTGAGCATGGAACGTCACCCGGACGGGTCCATCCTGGTTTGTCCCCAGACCGTGCCAGTGCTCTTTCGCAGCACCAACCTGGGGAAGAGCTGGACGCGAATCGATGTGCGGCTGAGCGACGCGCTTCCAAAACAGGTCTTCCAAGGGATCGGCATCAGCCGGGACGGCCGGGTGTGGCTCATGCACCAGAGTATCGGAGGCCGGGATCTGTTCGTCTCCGTATCCCGAGAAAGGAGCGGCGCCCAGCTCAGCTGGGACACCGCCCAGATCGACTACACCAGACTCGCCCCCAATCCCGAGGATCCATACCACTTCTGCTTCAACGACTACAACAGCTTCTTCCAGCGCCCGGACGGCACCATGGTTCTGGGGGTGGGACTGCGTTACGACAACCACGGTGACTACCAGCAGGAGGACCAGTCGCGCCCGGGCTTTCACGAAACCCTGATCCGGTCCCGCGACGGAGGTAAGACGTGGGGTGATCCCACCGAGGTGCACCCTCACGTTGCGGAGACCAGCTATGCGGTCGATCCCCACAACCCTCATCGTATCCTGGCCTTTACGCGTAAGCAGCGGCCGCTGCTCCGGGGCGAGGATGCCGAGACCGTAGCTCGCGAAGCAGGCGTCACTCCTGATATCTCCTGGCCCTGGAAGGGCGCGATCCTGCTGGAATCAGTTGACGGCGGCCGTAGCTTCAAAGAGGTTCCCGACAGCTACCTCGGTTACTACAGCCATCGAGGCGCCATGCGCTGGACGGAGAACAACGTCGTCGTCGCCGTCCATTCTTCGCGAGGCTATCGCAGCTACAACCTGGTGGCCAACGTCAGCCTGGATGGAGGCAGGACCTGGGTTGACGGGACCCGATCCGGAACACCCGGGATGAACCGTGCCCAGGAGTTAATGATCACGCCCTATCCACCTGGCTTTTCCTTCACCACGCCGACGGTCGAACTCTCACCCAACCGCTTCCTCACGGCCCACGCCCAAAGCAGCCAGACGTCCCTCTCCCTGAAGGGGGTCATCTGGCGCCTGAAGACCCCCGCATCGGAGGCGATCGCTCTGGGCAGCGAACGGCAGCTCTTCGTCGATGACTTCCTCATCGAATCCCTCGATGGCGCCCGGCAGACGCTGAACCAACCGACCAAGTTTGAGGAAAACCCGGTAATCGCCGGCGTCGCGAAGGGGGAAGCGCGCTGGGAGGCGGGGATGCGGCACTCCTTTGCCAGCGTCCTCTACGACCCGGAGAACAAGCTGTTCAAGATGTGGTACAGCCTCTGGGCCGGCAGTGGAGGCGACGAGGAAACAGTCCTCTGCTTTACCTCCAGTGACAACGGCATCGATTGGCAGAGAACCTGGCTGGATCTGTTCCAACACGAAGAGTGGAAAAAGACCAACATCGTGATGCCCCACAGCGGCATTGGAAGCGGCGTATTTGAAGACCATCGCGAAAGTGATCCAGCCAAGCGCTACAAGATGCTTCACATGTGGAAGGACTACAAGATCTACGCTTCGTACTCAGCCGACGGACTGCGCTGGACGCAGTACAACGACGGGAAGCCGGTCTTCTTCCAGCCTCCCGGCCACGATAGCCAGATGGTCGCCTACTGGGACGAGGGCCTGGGCAAGTACGTCGGGATCATTCGGGATCGCACCGGGCGGATCTCAGAGCTGCGCCCGCGTCTGGTGAGCGATCCGGCAGGCCGCGCGGGTTGGCGCAAGGTCTGGGATCCCAAGAAGAATCGCTCACCTGAGAACCACAGCATCCGCCGGGTCGGACAGATCGAGAGCAGCGATTTCGTCCACTGGACGAACTACCGCGTCATCGTCGGGCCGGACGGAGAGGATCCGCTCAATCGCGATCAGTTCTACAACATGGAGGTGATGCCCTACGAGGAACTGCGGATCGGCCTCACGACCGTCTTCACCTATGACCCCGAAGTCCCCCGTGGAGCCGTCCAGCTGACCTCCAGCCGGGACGGTCGAAATTGGCAGCGGGTTGGAGACCGCGGCGTCTTTCTGGCGCCTTCGACTCGTGTCGGTGACTTCGACTGGGGCACCATCTACCCCATACAGGCACCCTTCGTGAACGGCCACGAAATCTGGATCTACTACGTCGGTCACGGCGTCGACCACAACCACGTTCCCCCTCCCGGAGTCGACGGCTTTCCGAACGGTATCGGGTTGGCGATGCTGCGACTGGACGGTTTCGTCTCGGTGGACGCCGGTGAGGATGGGGGAACGCTCACGACGAAGGCCTTTACCTTCAAGGGAAACAGGCTGTTGGTCAATGCGGCGGCGTCAGGTACGCTCCGGGTGGAGATCCTGGACTCGAGCGGCAGTCCCGTCTCCGGTCACACCAAGAGCGATTGCGATCCGATTTCCGGCGACTCTTTGCGCCATACGGTGAAGTGGAGCAGAGAGTCCGGCCTCACAAGCCTGCAAGGAAAACCGATCAAGCTGCGGTTTCACCTCAAGAACGCAAAGCTCTACTCGTTCTTCTTCGAGAGCGAGTCATAGCCTCCCATCCGGGCGACGGCAGCGGGAGACCCACTATAGACGCCTTGGTGGAAGAAGAGATCAGACCACGCACATCCCACCATTTTCCCCGTTTGTCCCGGTTCCCCATGGCCCTGGGCAGATGCAGGCAGCGTAAAGCCTGGAGCCGAATTCAGATCCTGGACTTTACCGGAACATACCGGAACGGGTTCGATATTTCGGTTGGGCCTGACACCCCCGGTACCCCCCCCCCGAAAGGGAAGGCCAGAGCAAAACGCTCTGGCCCTTTCCCTGCAAGGGTTTTAACACTAAGAGCCTATATCTTCAAGACTTAGTGGCTTTCTATTAATTACAAGAATTATGGCAGCACGGGTGGATATCGTCCAAGTGCGATGACAGAAGTGACGCAAAAACTGACACAGTATCAGGGAGTTTATTTATGAAAAAGTTTCAAGTAATATCAGTATAATCAATGAGTTATAGGTTTACTAAAAGAGGGATATATAGCTATTGGGTAACATATAGGTAACAATGGGTGCACCCGGACGGCTTCTTTGGTTTAGCGATACGGCAAAATCCATTTTTAGTACACTTCTAGAAAGTTTCATTCAAGCTCGAATCTGGCCTCTCTGCATCTGCTTTTTGTCGAATGTGTTCCAACTGCTCAGCCAACCATTGTAAACGATTGTTAACCGATTGTGCCTGTCGTTCGATTGCCTTTTCCTGTCGGTCGATGGCCTTTAGGAGATGGAAATGGGATACAACAACAGCTAAGTAGATGCTGACCAGTCCGACGCCGATTATGATGAGCTGGGTAGATGACACTTACATTGGAGTCTATAACATCGCGACAACCGGAAGTAAGATCCACGTAGAGTTTCCTTCTCGAATGGGGTCAGCATCCCTCAGTCAAAAGCAAAATCTTCCCTTGAACGATCCAACCCGGTCTTCACTTCATCCCAGCTTGGCTTCCTCCTGCAATTGGTAGAGCGATTTCCACAATCCGGAGTACGAAGGAATGAGCGGGGCCGGTCCGCCAAAACGGGCGAAACGAGACGGCTTGCCGCGCAGCATTTGTTTGTTCGAGACCTGGGACGTCATTTCGCCGTAATAGATCGGATAGCTGTCCGCAGCCTGGTATCCGTAGATCAACGTGCGACGCGGTTGGTCCGACAGATTGGGGAGTGAGGAGTGGGGTGTAATGGCGTGGAGAAGGATGGCGCTGCCGGAGGGGGCAGCCAAGGACACTGGTTCACCGAAACGGCCGCCGCTGAGATCTTCGGTGACCATGCCCGCGAACTGGCCGTCGGCCCCGGTGTGGTCGAAGAAGTGGGTATGGTGCCGCGGCAGGACCTGGAGACAGCCATTTTCTTCGGTGGCGTCGTCGACATAGATCAGTACAGCCAGCAGATCGTCATTGGTGGAGGGATAATAGGCCATGTCCTGGTGCCACTTTACGGCCGACCCCACGCGCGCCGGTTTCATATTGATCTTACTGTACTGGTGCGCGATATTGGCGCCGATCAAAGGCTCCAGACAATCGAGCAGCCGTGGCTCGGAACCGATCCGGCGAAAGGTCTCGTGCTTGTCGAAGGGTTCGTAGATTCGCCGGGCCACCTGACGCCCATCCTGCAGTTCGGCCTCCAGTTCCAGGACGTCGCTCCAGTCACCGCTGGCCAGCGCCGTATCCGTAACCTCGCCAATGGCCCGATCAACATCCGCCATCTCGTCAGCACCGAAGAACCCTGGCAGGACCAGGTACCCTTCACGACGGTAGCTCTCTATCTGGTCGTCCGACAGATACGGTACGCTCATGATTCATCCTTTTAGGAAAAAGTCCGCCCAGCCTGCGTTATGCGCGCTCGGTGTCCAGGGCAACCTCGTGAATCTCGAGTTGGCCATGTCCCTTGAACATTTCCTTGGGAGGAACCCGACTATGAGCTTCCTGGAAGGCGTCACTTTCGGTCCACGCTTGGAAGTCTTCTTGACTCTTCCAGAACGTGAGTACGATGAAGTGGTCACCTTTGACCGGTCTTAGGACCAGATTCCGAATGAAACCAGGTTGCCCGTCGACGAGTCCCTTTCGGGTTCTGAAGCGATCAAGAAAGTCTTCCTCATATCCTTCGGCGACGGGTACTCGATTCTGTACTACGACCATCCTTCTCTCCTATTCTCTAATTGTTTCTGAGAGACGACCATTCTAACCCGAGTGTCTACCTTTTACCCCCTTGTGCTCCCGAAGAATCCCCTCCTCCTTGTGCGGCAATGGCTTACGAAAATCTTGAGGAGGAGCTCAAGGTCTCGTATCCAGCAGGGCATGAGAGAGATTCATTGCCTGTTGCAGATCATCATCAGGACAATTTCGCCAAGCAAACTGCGGTTGGACATGAATGTTCAAGCCTCCCAGCCAATCGGTCTAATCAGCCGACTCAGCGCAGGGATGCTGAGCTTCTCTCCCCCGCGATGGAGCATCCGGTGACAGTTCGCGCAGACCAATCCAAGATCGCCCAGCTTAGTCCGCTGGCCTGGTCGTAACTGTGACAGCGGAACAATGTGGTGGCACTCAATGAATCCATCGCCGACTTTTCCATAGACTTCCGAGAAATCGAAGCCGCACACCTCACAGCTCAGGTGGCCCAACTTTTTGAGAACCTGCGCTTTCTTCTTCCTCACCAACAAAGAATCCTGCTCTCTCGCTCGGTGCAGGCGAAACAGCACCTTCCCTTCAGGGGCTTCTTCATCTTCATCAGCTGCGGAGAGCTGAGGTGCATTGACGTTCTCCTTGATCGCCACAGCGACCTTGCGCAACCGTAGTCTATCGTCGGCGAATTCGTCCCAAACAACTTTCTCGTACTTCCCACCCCGTTTCAGCCCTGATCCAGTGTAGGCAGGATCAAAACGGAGGAAGTTGTAGAGCTTCATATACACGCTGTTGGGATTGCGGAATCGCTCCTCATCAGGTCGATCTGAGTGGACGGGAAGGCTATTGAGTACGTCGCTCAATGCGACAATTTCTGGATGGGCCTTCGAGATATGGTTTGGTGGATGCCGGAAGTAGAGATCGAGAGCGAGTATGAGCTCGTCTCTGATCCAGGGTGGGTTTCTCTTGGCCATAGGCTTCGAGGGGGCGAGAGTGGCTCGATGTCTTGCCATCATAAACCACTTTCAGCATCATGTCGCTAACACTAGGGATATAGCGACAATGCGCGGATGGAATCCAGCTACAAGGGCCACCGTTTCCCACCCAAAATCATCAGTCACGCTGTGTGGTTGTACCACCGCTTCACCTTGAGTTTTCGAGATGTCGAAGATCTGCTGGCAGAACGAGGGATCATCGTCTCCTATGAGGCGATTCGCTTGTGGTGTCTGAAGTTCGGGCCTGAATATGCCCGGAGGCTACGAAGCAAGCAGGGGCGAGGCGGTGACATCGGGCACGTGGACGAGCTCTTCGTGAGAATCCAGGGAAAGCAGCTTTATCTTTGGCGGGCTGTTGACTAGGATGGCGACGTCCTGGACATCTTGGTCACCAAACGGCGGAACAAGCGAGCGGCTAAGCGGTTCCTCCGCAGGATGTTGAAGGGTCAAGGCAAGGCCCCGTGGCGACTGATCACCGACAAGCTCAGGTCTTATTCCTCCGCCCATCGTGAGGTCTTTCCCTCAGTTGAGCATAGAATCGCTCAGTGTGAGAACAACCGGGCTGAGGTTTCGCACCAACCCACGCGAGAGCAGGAGAGGCAGATGAGAGGGTTCAAGTCCATCGAGCAGATTCAACGATTCCTTTCTGTCCACGGGCCCCTTCAAAACCTGTTCCGGGTTGGTCGAAGCCATCTCAGGGCAGTTCATCAGCGACTGCTTCGTGACCGCGTCTTTGCGAGCTGGAGAGAGTTGACGTGTGTCTGCTGGCTTAAAAATCGCCTGGCCAGCATCAACTTGACAGTGCCCCGGGCAGGGCTAACAACAGAGGGGGAACTCCTAGCACTCACACTAGCACTAACACTAACATATCCTATCCTAAAGGTGCTTGGTTATTGGATTCCGACCTTGTTTCACTCTGTTTCTGCTGCATGTTGCGAGCGGGGTATTCTATGTACTAAGGATTCTGTTGTCTCGGAGCTATTTCTAGGTGGCAGTCATAGCTGAGACGATCGTTTGGGATCGATGAAGATTGCGCTATCGTGTCCTGATCTCTTCGGGTATTGCGCCCACGCTACCTGATTTTGTTCACCCATCAAAGACCTTCTCCCGCTTCATCTCCACGTCTACAGTGACCAGTTGGCTATTTTGAAACTCCAGTATTCGCTTCTTGTTCCACTTCGGCTGTATGCAGAAGTGCTGGCCCCATTGGAGCAAGAAATTTTATTATTGTTTCAAGGAATCCCATCCGGCCGGATGAAATAGACATACTCGTTGGTGTCGTGCCCCTTGTAGAT
The DNA here is from genome assembly GCA_963579905.1 of Acidobacteria bacterium UBA6911. Lineage (GTDB taxonomy): Bacteria > Acidobacteriota > UBA6911 > RPQK01 > JAJDTT01 > CAUZIZ01. The sequence continues at coordinate 20,418 of CAUZIZ010000086.1, forward strand.
GATGGCGTACACCGCCATCAGCTCATTGGGAACGTCGTCGTCGTACTTGTTGATGATGCAGTTCTGACTGTACCCGTCGGGGTGCCCCGTATCGCCACTGACGATGATTCCCTTCCCCCATCTCTCGCCGTCATCCGATTGATAGAGAACGAAACGATAGCCCCCTTCCTTGCCGTGGCCTGATCTTCCTTGCAGGTAGTACTTGCCGCTGAGATAGGCCAGCTCGGGGTCGCGGATCATCTTGTCCAGGTAGGCCTTCTGCTGCGGGCCCCAGGTGTGGCCTTCGTCCTTGCTGATGCAGTAGTAGAAATGGTGCTCGTCCTTCTCCGTGTAGGCGCCGGCCAGCAATCGGCCGTCCGCCGTGATGGTCATGGTGCCATACCACTTGTCGTGGTCTAGACTCAAGGCGCTCCGCCTGCTCCAGCTGCGTCCGTCGTCCCTGCTGACGTACAGGACGTGGGGGCCGGCACCCTGTCTCTCACCCACGTTGCTGTCGACCAAGACGTAGTTGGTCTCGCCCGCCACCGCCGTGGACAAGGGATATCCGGTGAAATTTCCATCCAGGGTCTCGAAGGCCGTCCAGGTCGCACCGTTGTCGTAGCTCTTGATGGTTCCCAGCCGGATCCTGATGCCACCTCCGACGCCTCTGAAGTGGGTGAGGAACAGGATGATGGTTCCCCTCTCCGTGACCAGGCCCTCCTCCACCCAGACGGGATACAGCTGGTCCTTCGCGTAGGCATCGAAGCTGTACTGCACCTTGTTGTGGCGCTTCCAGGTCCTACCGCCATCCTTGCTCAGGGCGTACTCGCTCCAGCCATCCAGATTGTGGCCGCTGGTGTTGCTATGGAACGCCGCGATGTCGCCGTTGGGATACTCCAGGCAGACGGGCCCGCCGTGGGAGCATCGTCCGGGTCGGTCGTTCTCCATATCGGCGATGATGTCACCGAAGACGTCGTCCCCCAGCTGGGTCGAGGGGTCATGGTCGTAGATCACCGCTCCGTCGATTTGATGGTACTGGATCGAGTCCTGCTGGGCCATCAAGCCCTGCATGCCCACCACAAGGGTTCCGACAACTAGGATGACGCCCAGGGCGATCGTATTCTTCGGCTTCATCGTCTGCGCCCTCTCGGTGTTGTAGAAACTCGTCGCAGAAACGACACTTGATGGCGTCGTCCTGGATCTCCTCAGCACAGAATGGGCACTTTTCATCCTGGAACTTCCCCCTCAAGGAGAGCTAGGGCCCCTCGGGTTCTCCAGATCCCTATCAATCGGACCTTCAGTAAACGGCAAGTATCCTGCGTCTGTTTGTATCCCATAGGAGCAGATATAGCAAAGGTCCGAGACCGAACCAGCTGGCGAGCGTGACAGAACACAGCGAACAAGGCTGGGTCACCCAGCTTTAGTATCATAATTGTAAAGGTTTACGAGATTACCAGGGAGACCACTGAGGGGGGGAGGGGCCTCGAATCTCTAGGGTGCTAGGCGCTGCCGGTCGAGTGTCGTCCGGCGTAACCTCGTCCCCGTTGAACCACCCGCCGCCTCGCGGTAGGCTAGGCCACCATGGCCGCCGCGACCTGAATGCGCTCGGTGGCTCGCCCGACCGTGGG
>CAUZIZ010000087.1:0-21697 GCA_963579905.1 Acidobacteria bacterium UBA6911
AAATAACCCTTTCAGCGTAGCAGAGGCTGGCTGACATTAACCCAGGGTAGCTCGCTTCGCATTGCAACCCTGGGCTACACGCAGTAACGCCTTCGGCGTAGGTGATGCCTCCTGAAATCAGACAAAGTTTCTTTCTCGGATGGCTCGATCACAGCTCCCTAAAGCGTCCCACCGCGAATCTGGCCGACGATCTCTTCCAAACTATCGACGATGGCGGTCAGCATCTGCTCGCCCTTCTCCGCCGAGGCGACAGTGGGATCACCCCAGTGGCCTGGTTCGCTCCACTCGTCCATGCGCCGAAACTCGACGATACTGGAGGCGTATTCTGACTCGCGCCGGATACTGTTGTCTCGGAATCGATCGGTCTTCACAAGGTCAGGGTGAATGGCTAACATCAAGGAGGTCTCCATCTCCCCAGCGTGTCCTGACCCTGCGGCTCCTGCCTCCTTGATCTGAGCCAACCTGGCTGCCGCCACTTCCCACCAGGAGGCCCCATAAACCCGGGCTTCGTCGTGCTGCTCCTTCAGATCCTGAAGGGCCACCCTGAGATCGGGTTGATTGCCACCATGACCGTTGACGATCAGTACCTTGTTGAATCCAGCCCCAATCAATCCCGAGACCGTTTCCACTATGATCCGGATATGAGTCCCCGAGGTGGCCGTGAGGCTTCCTCCAAAGCGCATGTGGTGAAAAGAGTAGCCCAGCCACTGGGCAGGTAGACACACCACCTGGTCCGCGATTCGTTGGTCTAGACGGTTGACGATCTCCTCGGTTTCCAGGGTGTCCGTCAAGAGAGGAAGGTGGGGACCGTGCTGCTCGAAGGAGGCGATGGGATAGACGCCGACCAGTTGATCCTTGGCCAGGTCCTGGATGTCGGGCCAGTTCATTTCACCGAGTTTCATATTTCACCGAGTTTCGTGTTTGAAAAGAGGTTCTATGCCCACCCCCGTCTCACCACCAAAGTGCGCGGGCAGTCCGGAGAGATCGTGGTAGCACCGGACTTCCTCGGCAAAATAGTGACAGACAAGGGACTTTCGGGACTTGTGAAGGTCCCTTCGCCACCCCCCACCGTGCAGCAGATTCGCGTGCCAGAAAAGAACGTCGCCCTTTCTGGCCTGGAAGAGCTTGGACTCGAGTCCATTCTGCGCTATGACTTCGGCCACTGCAGGCTCGTAGTTGCGCTTGTAGACATCGTACTTCTGTTCCTGAAATTCCCCGCCTTCGATTCCAACATCATCGGAGAGGAGATAGGGAAGCCGATGGGAGCGGGGGTAGTATTCTAGGAGACCGCAATTGGGTTCCAGGTCTTCGAATGCAATCCAGGCAGCCGTGAGATACCCCGGTGGATCTGTGGTCATGTGGATCGAGTCGGAGTGGGCCGGCTGCTCAGTACCCTTGTGAGAGGTAATGGTCTGGAAGGGACGCGTCTTCCTACCAAAGATCATGTCGGTAATGTGCAGCAGCTTGCTACTCTCTAGAATCTCTTTGATCTCCGGAACACAGTTGTGGGTGTTTAAATAGCGCTCCGGCCAGGGATCCTCGGGGATGGCACTTTCGAAGAACTCCCCGCGATTCTGCTGGTAAAAATCCTCATAGCTCTCCCAGGCCCGATCCAACAGGTCCGAATCAATCAGCTCCGGGATGATCAGATAGCCTTCCTCGGCAAAAAAGGTGCAAGCTAACGCCTCTTCTTTATCCATCTGGCCGGCTAGCTGCTTCTCCCTGATGAGATCCATGTAGTCGTGACTATCCAGCCAAGGAATCTGATCAACTTCCCTCATATCAACCCTATCCACTCTGAGCCTGCCCACAATACCACCAGATACCCTCTCGATCATAGACTTGCAAGAAGGCCCCTGGTACCTGGATATCAGGTCAGATGAGAGAGAAAACACAGGGTAGTTGCCGAGCCGGGAAAGCAGGTATGTTGAGATCAATCCGGCTGCTTGGAGTGGACTGGCGACGATCTGTGACCTGGTGGAATCAGCTAAGCTGAAACTTCAACCACGAGGAAGCGAAGCAACCTTCGCCAGTTGACAGAGCCGTGACTGTCAGGGAGCGGGGCCCGACAGGGACCATACCCCCAGGCGCTCCGTTGAAGCACAGGATCCCACTCCCTCACGATCATGGCTCTGTCAGCGCTGCTAGCGATGATCATGGCAGAGGCAATCCAAGTTTCCTTCTCGAATGGGGCAGCGCAGCGGGGCGGGACTGACCTGACCCAAACAGGGCTATGGTCAGCGGCGTCTCCTGGCACCTGGAGAACCTTTCGTGACCGTCGGACTTCATCCACTACTTCAAAATGAGAGTAGTTGGGTTGGCCTGGCTCCAGTTGTACCAGAAGGTATCGAAAGCACTCAGCTTGACACTATGAGGGACCCCTTCGAATTGCCCCGTTGCGAGATTGAAGCTCGCCCCTGTCGTTCCTTCAACCCAGGCTCCCTCCTTCTTCTGATAGCTCCCGTCCGGGAGGACGAAGGCCCGGGTCGAATAGAAAACCCAACTCCCTTAGGGCGATATAAAAAAGGAGTCTGCCCCCCTGCCGAAACGTTACTTCACCGGCACGGGCTTCGCCATCTATGACAACACCAAGTACCCAGGCAGCATCAGGAATCTCAGCCTCCTCTGGCGAAACAAACACGGGATCGTCTATCGAAGGGATTCCGCCTCGAGGCAAGACTTGTCGAAACGCTTCCCGGCACTCTTAATCGGTCTCCGGAGACTCTTCCATCGAAGCCAAAGCTGCGATCGAGAAAAGCACCAGGACGAGCGCCGAAAGTAGCGATTTCCTCATTGTATTTGGGTGGGACACCGAACCAGCCGGCCGCAAAGCCTCCCACTCTAGTGTAATGACCGAAGAGATCCAATCTATTTCATCAATTCTCTTGAATTCTATGGGGCGCACCAATATAGAATCCAATTCGACTAAGCAGGTATTTCATAGGCAGGTATTCACCGATTGGAAGGAGATGAAATGGACACTGTGCGTTTGGGTATCGTTGGAACGGGGTACATGGGGCGGACCTATGCTCACTGTGCGAGGGATCACAATGAGGGAGTCAGTTGGCGGGCGTCACCCAGGGAAGCCGGGCACCCGCGCTGGCCTCCAATTTCGCTGTCGAGCATTTTCCCGAATATGAAGACATGCTCCGCAGCGAGAACGTCGACGCGGTCCTCTTGGCAACCATTCACAAGCTGCATGCCGAGCAGACAATCGCTGCGGCCCGGCACGGCAAACACGTGCTCGTCGAGAAACCAATGATGACCAACGTAGCCGACTGTGACGCCATGATTACCGCCTGTAAGAAGGCCGGCGTCACTCTCAGCATCATCCAAACATTGCGCTATCGCAGTGTCTTCGCCCGCGCCCAAAAGGTGCTCGCAGAGGGCCAGATTGGCGAGGTACGAATGATTCAGATGAACACTCTGTGGCCGCTGGGGGATCCCGGAAAGCCTTGGATCTAGGAGTTCGACAACGGTGGCGACATCCTGGACCGATGTGCACACAGCTACGATATGCTCCGCTTTCTGATTGGAGATGAGCCGGTCCGACTCTTTGGGACAGTCAATGCCTATTCGGCCCCAGACTGGCAGTCGATGAACGCCATGGCACAGGTCCATTTCTCGCGCGGTGCTAGAGCCCAGGTCTGGATGAGCCACGAGCTACCCGAACCCGGCTTTCCTCACAGCATGGACTTCATCCGGGTCTGGGGTGAAAAGGGGATACTCGAGGGCGAGCACTTCGGCAAATTGCGAGTGGCCACCGGCGGCGAGTGGCGGGACGTCTGGGAGATGCCCGAGATCGATTTCATCAACAACCCCTTCGAGCCCAAACGCCTGGAGGCCTTCTTCACCCAGACCCAGGACTTCGTCGACTGTCTGCGCGAGGGGCGCCCTCCGGCGGTAACGGGGGAAGACGGTAGGGCCGCGATCGAGATGATCGAGGCAACCCATTTCTCCAACTTGACTGGTGCCGCGGTGGAGCTACCCTTGCCCCGCTCAGCGGGAGGATTCCAGTTCGATGGGGCTACGGTTGATAGAGAAAGGATTCCGGGATAGTCGTTGGTATCAAAATTCCAAGATACAAACAAATCATAAGCATCACGACGCACTAACCATTTACGAATGGGGCCGGGTGGGAGCGTGCGACGAATCCCTGAAGACAACGGATCCTACTTTACCCTACCGGGCAACCGCTCTACACTGCTCAGATGGATCACACTACAAAGTCCATGATCGACTTCGATCGCTCTTTTTCGACTTGGACCGGTAAGCCTTACGAACTCCATCCCCACTATGTCAACGATGGAGGCATGGTGCAGGGGGCGGGATCGGTCAGGAACGTGAGAATCGGTTACGAAGCTACCTGCACCATCACCAATCACGATACCGGGCACGTCGAAGAGCTCTTCCTACTCCATCCATGCCTGGGAGAATTCACCATCCCCAAGCAGGATTTCTTCCTCCTCCCCAGTTACGAGTTCCGAGTCATTTTCACTCGTACCCACGAGATTCCCATTGACAGGCCTGCCTCGGTGGCGCAGCTGCAAAGAACGCCTCAGCACCATCGCTTTCAAGGTTTTCAACTCACCAACCGAACTTTTTCGCAGAGTTCTACTCTGACCACTGCTCGCGAGGTGATCGAGGCGACGTTGGCCAACCATCCGCTCAACGTCCGCACGACCTACCAGGATCCCGGTGAACACTACACGGTTTGCCTTCAGTATCCGGCTCGCACCTTGAACGTGAATGTGGAGGAGAATCTGTTCCAGGTAGATACCGGTCCCATTCCCTTTCCCGAGATGACCGGCTGGGAAGGCGAACGTCCCTTGTTTGCTTTTCTTTCCTTCGTCGCCTTCAGCAGTTTTGACTCGGCCGAGTTCATCCTGCGGCGGGAGATCGAACCCTCCGAAGAAGATAAGCAGTGGCTCCACCAGATTCAAGGAAAGTGGCGCTGGGAGCTACGTGACCCTGACAATCCTCCGCCTGGTCATCCCCCTCGACATCCGTGGCCTTCCGTCTACCACGAGGTTCGTGTGGTTCAAGCACGCAACGAGTTTCTGTGTGCCAAAGCTACGCCTTGTACCCCCGTTAATCCCCTCTCGACTCCCACCTTCCTCAGGCGTTGCCTTTAGCCTTTTTCGTTGAGTTCGTAGAGAGTTGTTGCATTTCTGACTGTGCGGCCCACTCGGCTCGACACAGGCCGAAGACCTGCCCGAAGATGGGAGAGATTGGAAGGCAAAGATTGCTCTCAATGTTGCATCCCAGACGACAACAAACAAGGGGGGTTTTCAAAATGCACATGAAACGAATGTTCGTCTTCCTGTTGCTGGTAGGAGTGCGCTTCGGCGTCACTCTTGGCCAGGGAGACAAGGCAGTCGTCGTGGGCACGGTATCGGACACGACCGGCGCCGTGATACCCGGCGCTGAGGTCTTCATGACACGGGCAGAGACCAACGAGGTCTGTACCGCACTGACCAGCGATACCGGCGACTACGCCTTTCGTGCTCTGGTTTCCGGTAACTACGATCTGAAAGTGACGATGCCGGGATTCAAGACGGAGGCTACGCTCCGGACTGAAACTCGATCTCGGTCAGACCTATCGCATCGACACCCAGCTGAGTGTTGGTGAGGTAGCCGAGATAGTAGAGGTACAAGCGACGGCACCGATTCTGAAAACGGAAACGCCGGAACTGGGACAGGTGATCGACAACAAGAAGATCACGAGCCTGCCCCTGAATGCCCGAGACGTCTTCAGCGCTCTGGGCTCGCTTACCCCAGGCATCCAGCCGACGCGCTCCGGACTCACACTTGCCGGTGGAGTGCAGTTCAACGTCAAGGGCCTGCGCCAGTCCGACAACAACGGTATGTTGGATGGCACCATGATCAGCGAGACCAACGGCTCGCTCCAGTTCTTCATCAACCCGGACGCCGTCCAGGAGTTCGAGGTCAAGAGTGGACTCTACGGAGCCGAATACGGCATCAAGCCGGGTGGCCAGTTAAGCGCTGTTACCAAGAGCGGGACCAACGATCTGCACGGCACCTTGTTCTACCTGCGTCGGAACGACAATCTGGATGCCCGCAGTTTCTTCCAAACGAATAAGACCGAGTTCAAGCGCCACCAGTTTGGCGCGTAGCCAGTGTATCCATCATGCTCCCTGGCCTCTTCGATGGACGGGATAAGTCTTGGTGGTTCTTTGCCTGGCAATCGGAACGCATCGGCGAACTGGAGACGCTCACAGGAACTGTGCCGGCTGCTGCGCAGAAATCCGGACAATTTGCAGAGGCGATCATCGATCCGTTGACCGGCCAGCCCTTCGCTAACAACACAATCCCGTCGAGCCGCTTCGACCCCGTGTTCAACAAGTTGGTGGGTTCTATCCGAATCCCAACACCGATCCTAGCCGTGGATTCAACTACGTCTCCGATCGTTCTACCGCAGACAAGACCCGAGACGAGATCGTCGTCAAGATGGATTTCAAAACAGGTGAGGACAGCCACTGGTCCGGCCGCTTCCTGTGGAGTGACCGACCGATTACGTTCGGGGAGAACCACCCGACCACGAAGATTTTGGTCCGACGCTCGGCATTCCTGGTTGGCCCCTCAGAGGCGTGGATGTGGATGGTGTTCCCAGGACGAACGTCGGAGGGTTCCTGACGATCGGATCCCGTGGCAACCGAGGTCCTGTCCCCGAGGGACAGTTGGAATTCAAGGACAACGTCAGCTGGACCAAGGGATCTCACTTCTTCAAGGCCGGTTACCACTATCGCTATCATTACGTCTTCTTCGGCCTCGAGAATCGTACCAACTTCAACTTCGCCCCGGATCGTTACACGCTTCCGGGCGGAGCGTCGGCAAGCGATTCCTTTGCCTTTTCCAACTTCATGCTGGGCAACCTCTCCTCTTCCAGGGCGGGCAGCGAAGCCAGGTCGAACCACAATTCCCCGGGTCACTACTTCTATTTCCAGGACAGCTGGAAAGCCACTCCCGAGCTGCCAGTACAGCTCGGTCTGCGCTATGAACTGAGGATGGGTTGGCAAGACAAGCGGGGCTTCTCGACCAACCTGGAGCCTGGTTGTGTAGAGGCCAACCCCGACAACCTGCTTTCACAGTGCTATTCCCCCGCCCTGGCAACACCCCTCGGTTCCCTCACCTTCCCGGAGACGGGACGGTTCGTGACCGACCAGAACATCTTCAACTGGACCCGTAATGGCTGGCAGCCACGCCTCGGCCGTTTCCTATCGGCTCGCCGAGAATACGGTTCTCCGAGTAGGTGGGGGCCTTTACGGGAATAAACCTCCCGCGGCATGCTGTACAGCGCAGCAGCCCTTGGAAACTCCCGTGAGAATGCAGGGAACCAGGACTTCGTGGCGGATGCCATCGCACCCACTCTCTTCCTGCTCAATCCCTTCGACCCCTCCACTCAGGTGGGTGGATCTGCGCTCTCCGGGGGAGGATACGAGCCTGATATGCCCAGCTGCTATGTCCCCAATTGGGGCTCTCGATCCAACAACAATTGGGTCAGAATACGACGGTCGAAGTCGGCTACGAGGGCACGCGTTCGGTACACGAGATGCAGATCTTCGAGTTCAACGACGCCCGACCGGGCCCCGAACCGCGCATTGAGCGCAGGCCGTTCCCAGCTCTGACACCCTACCGTGTCCTGATGGGAAACGGAGATCAGAGCTACAACGCCCTGAACTTCAAGGTCGAGAAAAGGCCGGACAACGACGGCATCACAATGTTGTTCGCCTATACCTGGGCCAAGAGTCTGGACACGACCGGAGGACGCCTGAGCATCGTGGGCGACCCGCGAGGGATCTCTCGGAACCTGCTCGGCAATCTGCGCCAGAATCAGGGCCGTGGTGAAGCGAATATTCCAGGTCGCCTGGCTGCCCTGGGCGGATACGATATTCCCTTCGGACCTGGCAGACAGTTTGGTGCGGATTCTCTGGCCGGGAAAGTTCTCGGTGGCTGGAGCGTGTTCACACTGGCAACCTTTCAAAAGGGCCAGTGGCACACAATCTTCGACACCGACCGGCTCGACGTGGTCAGCAACGTGACCCAGCGGCCTGATCTGATCGGTGATCCCAACAGTGGACGCAGGACTTCCGAGCAGTGGATCAATACCGCCGCTTTCGCAGACCCTGCAGCGTTCACCTACGGAAACGCCGGAAGGGGAATCGCAGAAGGTCCAGGGGTGATCAATGTGGATCTCTCCGTGCTGAGAGAATTCCAGCTGGCAGAGGAGATGCGTCTCAAATTTCGATTCGAGGCCTTTAATATAGCCAACCATGGCAATCTTCTGCCAAGCAACAGTACCTGGGACTATACGGCAGGTAGCTTTGGCTCGATTGGGAGTTCGGGTAAGGGGAGAGAGCTGCAGTTCGGGCTCAAGATCTACTACTGATCACTCTCTCCTGATTCGCCACATAAGGCGGGTGCACCCGCCCTTTTCTTTGCACCCTCGACCTTCTTCCAGAGTCCGCTGCAATCAAACCGAGCCGCGACCATGGCTAGAAGAAAGGTTACAAGATGAGGAAGTGAAACCACTGCCCGCAGACGGTTTCTGCTCCCCATCTTCCTGTTCCTCTCGGTGGTGGCCGTGTACGCCCCATCCATGGCCAACGATTTCATCTACGACGACAACGAAGTCATCCTGAACCAAGAGGCCCCTCGCTCTCTGAGTGATGTGGCCAGGATCTTTGCCGAGCGCCACTTCCCTAACCTGCCCTGCTACCGGCCTATCACCCGGTCCACGCTACTCCTGAAAAAGACCCTGCACGGAGACAATGCAGCACTCTTTCATCTGCTCAATGTACTTTTTATGGCCCTGACGAGCGTCAGGGCGTACGCCCTGATGCGCTTGCCTGTCCTGGGAGTTCGCGAAATACCTGCAGCCCTCGCTGCGGGTCTGTTCGCTGTGCATCCCATCGCCTCTTCCTGCGTCTACCCCATTGCCTCAGGCCGAGAGACTTTTCTACCCTCACTCCTGACCCTGATTGCGGTCTACGCTTTCCTCCGCAGGGGGACCGTCTGGTACGCCTTGGCAATCGCAGCCTTTAGCACCTCGCTGTTCAGCAAGGAACATGCGGTTGTGGTGTCGGTCCTCTTTGTTTTGGCGGATTTCTTTCGAATCTCTCCCAATCCTTCCGGTTGGGACCTCCGCCGTTGGCTGCTGCGCTATTCCTTCCTGCTTCCCATCCTCTGCCTCTACTTCACAATCCGTCACTTTCTCTTTGCTCGGACAGACTACGCGCTAGGCGACTGGACAGGCCCGTTTCACTCACTCTCATATGCTTTTCAGACGATGGTCCTTCCCTTCCTGGAGTTGGTCTACAAACCAACACTCGCGATCTGGTTGTCCCCACCACGTCAGATCGTCGGAGGGTTGGTCATTGTCCTGCTCGCTGTCGCAGCCTTCCGACTAGGCCCAGATCACCGACCATCATCCTGTTCTGGACAGGCTGGTTTCTGGTCAGCCTGCTGCCCACCGCCAACCTGCTGCACCAGGAAGCCAAGTACGATGAGCGCTACCTGTTCCTGGCATCTCTGGGAGTGTTTGCCATCCTGGGATCGGTGGCTTCGAAGTACTGGGAGCAGCTTGAGAAGGCCAGACTGTGGACAGCTCTAGGCGTAATCCTGGTAATCGGCGCCGCCGCGCCGTGAGCCTCCACCGCGGCAGCTACTCCCACGATAACCTGAGCTTCAGCACACAATGGATGAGGACAGACCCCAACTCGGTCAACGCCTACTACAACATGGGATTCGCCCTGGCACAGCAGTGCGAATTCGGGGAGGCCTAACCTTCTACGAAAAGTCGCTGAAGATTCGGCCGAACTATTCCTATGCCCACAACAACCTGGCTAACACATTGATCGAATTAGGTGAGTTTGACCGCGCCTACACACACTTTCTGGAGACGCTGAAGATCGACCCTGGCTACGAGCAGGCGCATCAGAATCTGGCCATCGCCCTGGCCCAACGGAATCGCTTCGACGAAGCCATCGAACACTTCTCGGAGGCGGTTCGGCTCAGACCCGATTTTGCGGATGCTCACAACAATCTGGCCAATGTGCTGGCCGTACAAGAACGCCTCAATGAAGCAGCCACGCACTTCAGCCGGACGGTCGAGCTGCAGCCGGGAAGTCCCGAGGCCCACAACAACCTGGCGCATACTCTAGTGAGACAGGGAAAACTTCGGGAGGCACTGGAACACTATTCTGAGACACTCCGCCTTCGTCCTGACCACGTCGAGGCCCGCCAGAAGATCCAGATCGTCCTTGCGCTTCTCGAAAACCAGAGTTGACGGTGCGCCCAATTCTTCCTAACGGGATCCGGCCGTCTATGTAGCAGGTCCCGGCACAGAGACCTCCCGTTCCAAGACCAGAGGACGATCCGTACCCGATAGTAGATTGGTGACGCGAATCGTGAGCTTCAGGTTCCCGACCTTCTTCTTCGCCGAGAACGGCAACATCGTGGTGGTGTTGGGTCTCAGGCGAAACTCACGGCTGCGGTGCAAAACCTCCGACGTCTCGACCGCAAACTGAATTTGGAAGGGGAAGGATGATCGATTCGTTACCCCCAGGAAGTGACGCCTTCTTCCCGACTGTGCCGTAGGAGTCACCTTCAACTCCAGGGAGCTCTCAGCCAGCGCTCGTAGCCACTTCTCCTTGCCCCACAACATCTCCTCGAAATAGGCCAGGGTACGGCGCTGTTTGATCGCTTCCCTCACTCCCTGGGGATTCGCCTGCTTCGCGAGAATCAGCGTCATATCACGACGCTGCCCCTGAGCCTTGTCCACCATTTGATCGATCGGCCAGTGGGCATCCGACACGGCGAACACTGCTAGATCGTTCTCGAGACACCAGTCCATGACGTCTTTGAAGAGGGAAACCCGGCGATAGTAGTGGGTTCCCTTCCCCCCGATCCAATGAGAGTTTCTCAGCTCGATTCCGTCCAGCCATCCTTTCTTCAAAAGAGCCTCGGCATCTGGAACCCAGTTGGGACCCGGGTGGGCCCAGATAATGGTCGCTCCCTGGTCGCGAGCCGATTGGATGGCCGTGTCGAAATCGCTGTAGAAGGCGGCTTCATCGTCAATGAAGTTGACCACGTAGTCACTATCGGTGGGCATGTAGCTGGAAGACGAGAGGGTCGTGAGCTCGGCGCCCCGAATGAGCATCACGCCCAGCGCCTCGGCCAGGGGCTTTGCTCTTTCATAGGCACGTCCCGGATCTTCTGGAAAGGCCATGCGTTGGTATTCGGGATGGTCTGTGATCGAGAGAATGTCCAATCCATCACGCCAGGCCTCCCATACCCGAGTCTCGGGCAAGACCTGCCCATCCGAATAGATGGTGTGGATGTGAAAGTCTCCTTTGAGGACCTGGTATCCGGCGACCTTCGGAAAGACGATCTCTTCCCGGGCAAGTCCAAGGTGGCCCGCAACGTAGGGCCACCCGTACAATTCTGCGGTCTCTTGCGCCGTTGTCTTTTCCTGCGCTTCAGCCTCGGAACTTCCTCCAATCGAGAAGGTCCCCAGGGACAGGAAGATGCCGACGAAGAAGGGCAACTCCCAAAGCACTGGTTTCTCGAAGCGTCTGTATCTCATCGTCCGTCTGCCCTCCGTTTGCTCGCGTCTTTGATTCGCTGGTCGATTCCTTCCAGCACTGGGACTAACATACGACCCTTCCGGGGAAACTCCAAGTTTTGATGCCGGGTTGTTCCTAGAGTGCACCAGATCATTCAGGAAGGAAACCCCTTCGGTGTAGACCCAGCCTGCAACCTGTAACCTACAATCTGCAACCCTATGAAGACTCGGAACAGATCTTAGCTTCGCTGTAGTCGGGGGGTGGTATACACTCACTTTCATGGATATCAAAACGTTGTTCGATCTAACTGGACGGGTGATAGTCGTCACCGGTGGTACTGGCTTCTATGGCAAGCCAATCTCCGAGGGGCTGGCCGAGGCAGGTGGGCACGTCGTCATTGCCTCGCGCAATCAGCAGCGTTGCGAGGATTGGGCCGACGTCCTTAGAGGGAGAGGGCTGGAGGCCAGTTCAGACGCTTACGATCAGAGCAGTGACGCCTCTATTTCATCCTTCTGCGAACGCGTCTGGAATCAGTTCGGTGCGGTCGATGTACTAGTCAACAACTCGGTCAGCCGGCCCATGACCTCCTACCAGGATGGGGTCGAAGCCTGGCGGGAGTCGATGGTGACCAACGGCACTGGTCTCTTTGCGATCTCCCAAGTCTTCCTGGACCGGATGATGGACCGCGGCAGCGGCAGCATGATCAACATCGGTTCGATCCAGGGAGTCGTCGCCCCTGACTTCACAAACTACGAGGGAACCGGGATGACGACCCCACCCGACTACCAGTTTCACAAGCATGGAATGGTGGGCCTGACCAAGTATCTAGCAGCCTGGGCAGGACCCTCCGGCGTCCGGGTGAACGCCGTCTCACCAGGCGGTCTTGGCCTGGGAGACGAAAAGGAGCCCTTTCTCTCCCAGTATTGCCGCCGCGTCTACCTGGGCCGAATGGCGAAGTATGATGAGATCAAGGGTGCCGTGGTCTTGTTGGCTTCGGAGGCGTCAGCCTACATCACCGGACAGAACCTGGTCGTGGACGGCGGATATAGCTGTTGATGCCGCGATCAGGACTCGAGTATAAACGGGAGCACGTTGAACCCCTCCCGGTCAGCCGCCTCGCGAAGGCGTGAATCCAGGCATACGAATCCTGCTGAGATAGTTCGCTCTCCGCACCATATCAACCCAGTCGAAAGCTGAAACGCGTCGGCTGCACGAAGCGGATGAAGGTTCAAAAGGCGGATAGCCCGAGTGCGTACCTCATCGGTGGGCTGGACTTCGTAGGCGCTGGCTTGAAGCTCGCCCATTACTTGCTGAGCCACCCGCTCTGTGGAGCGACTGATCCAACCCTTCCTTACTGACCGGGCCAGCGCGCTGCCGTACTCCACCGAAGCACCCCACCAGATCACCACTTCGGTGTCCTCTCCCAAAAGAGCCTACACTACCGGGCTCATGGGCTGCTTGAGAAAAAGGGGAAACCAGAGCCGAGCTGTCCCAGAACCTCACCAGGACTCGTCTTGCTCCTCTCGCAGAGCCCTTAACACCGAAGCCTCGGGATCCTCCGGCTTCAAGCACTCCAAGAGCTTCTTGCCAGAGGACTGCTGAGGCCGGCGAAGGATTCCCAGACGAACGAGGTTCTCGATCGAGCGAGAATCGCTCCTAAAAGAGCTGATAGGAACGATCCGAGCAATTGCATGGCCTCGCTCGGTTACGACGACCTCCTCGCCAGATTTAACCCTCCCAAAGTATTCCGAAAGCGAAGCCTTCAATTGAGCCACCCCCGCACTTGTCATATGGCCAGTCTGGTCATTTTATTTAGATTATTCAAGTCACTTAGGGCTGGAGCCTAACCTGAAACTTCAACCACGAGGAAACGAAGCAGCCTTCGCCAGTTGACAGAGCCGTGACTGTCAGGGAGCGGGGCCCGACAGGGACCATAGTCCCCAGGCGCTTCTAGGTTGAGGGGATGCATACAGATGTCAAATCAGGGTGTGCCCTTAAGTTGGAGCACCGGATCCCACTCCCTCACGGTCATGGCTCTGTCAGGGTTGCTAGCGAAAATCATGGCAGCGGAAATCCAAGTTTCTTCCTGAATGATCCAGCGCAGCCGGAGGCCGCACTAAGGCCTACCCTCGACTCCAAGCCGAGCGGTTCGATCGGATGTCGAATCGAATTCGACTCATCTCTGCTGACCTTGGTCGTGGCGGTGGTCTCCAGGCCGCCGTTGGTCGAGCTAGGCTCGACCGCTACACTTCGGCCTGGAGACCAAAGCCACATCAGAGACCGACTCTACCACTTTCAACTTCACGCGAAGATGACCCCACCGTCCCTGCGGGACTTCGGGGACCTTCTCTTCGCCTGAAGGCGAGGGGTTTCACCATCCCCGATGGGGACACTAACCTGAAACTTCAAGAATACGTCGCACGTCTCCTGTCCTCCGAAGGTGCCGCCAACGGGTGAACTACGAGCGTCACGAAGCCAAGTCCGACAGAGCTACGAACGACTTGAGCCGTTAGCAAAATGAGCCCAGGTTCCGAGGAGAGAACTGGACAACTCTTCCCCACGCAGTGACAGCACAAATCCCCAGTAGCCGGAAGTTTCTTTCTCGAATGAGGCCAGGGAAGAGCAAGCTTTACCCCTACGGACTGAAGGCGTCCAAGGCTGTGGATACCGCGACCAGAGCTCCGCTGGCCCGTTTCTGCAGAAGTCCGATCAAAGAGACTCGGCGATCGCTTCTCACCTGTAGGTTCAAAGTGCCTCGGAAATCTCCCGGGTTGGCCCCGAAGTAGGCCTGGAAGAGACTGGCTTCATCCATGAACTGGGCAATCTGCTGTCCTGGCGAGAGCGCGAGCTGGACGCTCGCCTGTTGCGCCCCAGCGGCGTCGAGCAGGTACAAGTCCAGGGTGGCTGAGTTCACCCGGTCAGGATTGTAGATGGCGACACCGGTCCTCTCATCGACGGTTTGGCTCACATAGACCTGGTGCTCGTAACGGGCCGGCGAATGAGGCACTGAAACACCATGTCCCAGGAGCTGGAAGCTCTCGGTACCCACGATGGCTGAATCCTCGCCTTGATTAGAGATCACTTCGATGGAGCCTGACTTCAGGGGACCCATACCACCAGTCTCCACCTCCATCGAGCCCCAGGGGCCGAGATTGTAGTTTACGGTGCTGGTTGGGCCTCCGCCAACGTCGACGGTGGCAGGAATTCCGTTGGGATCGAAGAATCAAATCTCGCCGGTCTCAACCTGATCTCGGGTATTGCGCAGGATGATTCGCGTCCTGTTGCTGCTCCCTCCACTCTGTCCGTCGGCGTACTGAGGAAAAATCAGCGGGGGCTTTCCGGTCTCGCGACAGGGACAATCGAGCTCGTCATCATAGCAGTAGCCCAGGGCTTGGTGATCCAGCACATCCTCGGGCGTGACAATATCAATCGCCGACAGATTGGCTATGAGCGGAGTCACGGAGGGGAAACTGCCCGGCCAATCCCCGGGTGTGGTCTGACCTCCGTCCCAGGGCCACATCCGATCCGTCAACCGGTGCCCATAGCCTCCATTGTTCAGAGGATTATAGTTCGGGCTACCGGGATGATCCTGCTGCCACCGGGCCCAGATCCGGTCGACCTGACAGTGATGGAGAAAGAAGATGGGGTCGTTTGGGGAAGTCATCTGAGCCATGTCTCGTCCCACTCGACCGTGAATCAGATTGTGATGGGGACTTTGCTCCAAAGAAGGGCGAAATTGATGGTACTGCCCTTGGGAGAGTGTGTTCTCTACCGTTCCCACCGTGGGCCAGCCCGGACCGGTGCTCAAGACCTGGTTGCGCTGCATTGCCTGCCCTAAGGGCCTCACAGCTCGGCACGAATAGACCAGCCCAGGGGATTGAAGGCGTTCGGGTTGAGAGCAAGGTAGCCCGTGACGATATCCATACAACTAGCCCCGCCAGATCCCGTCGGCCCAATTCGATCGTCCTGGAAGAGAGCCGTGGTTTCAGAAACATCTCCCAGCCCCTAATTCCAATAGGGAAATGTCACCTGCGGATCGATGGATTGGAGGGCGATCTCAAACCTGAGAATATACTCACGGTTCCAGGAAAGAAAAGCAGGTCCTCCATGGGCACCATCTCTTCCTGACCCAGGTCCCGCACCCCAGATCAGCTGTACAACCCCAATATGGATGGCCACGATCTGATCGTAGAGGCTGATGCTTGATCCGGCCGCAAACGTATGCTTCAGAGCAACGACGGCGTTGAGAAAGCGAGTCCATTCCTCGGATGTCAGGTGGCTGCGTTCTTTCTCAGGCTGGCTGCGTTCTTTCTTACGTACATGTCTCTTCCAGACGATCAAACATTGAGACAGACTCCCCAACGCTACTCGATCTCAGCAGCTTCGCCGAGGTCCTGATCCACCATCGCCTTTCCGAGCTCTTGCAGGGAGGCGAATGTCATATAAGGCAGATCAGGTGCATGGTAGCTTTCGGCGTCGTCATCGCGCTCTACAGCCTTTCTCTCCTCTGCAAGTAGTAGCTCGTGGCGACCCTCCTTCCGGACGATCGTAATCTTGTGGCCTTTGTACTCGATTTCCTCAACCAGATTCTCCTGACTTCCCTCTTAGTTCGACATGGAATTCTCCTTGTTCAGCGTTGCTGGTGTAGGCTCGGGAACAGTTCTTCAGGGGCAGCCCGGGGTCACCTCTCGGCGCCTTGTCTCGTCGAATTCTCCCGAAGGCGCCCAATCCTTTGTCTTACCTCGGACCTGGATTGCTGAAATTGCGACCACCATCCCTCCAGCTGCGCCCGGGAGGGAAGGCCAGGACTCTTAACCATGAGGTGGCGCATATTAGCAGTGAAGCTGCTGCCGGGCTGAAAAACGCGCTCCCGGTGGCCTGGGTAGAAGATAAAGTCCATGGCCACCCCCTGCATCCCACAGGCAATCCCACCAGTCGTGTCCGGATCCAGGAGAATCACGGAGCGCCAGCCTTCGGGTGAGGCGTGCGAGACCAGTACCGGATGGCGCCACGCCCCGATGATCCGCCCCTTCCCTCGCGGACAATGCGGGATTTTCCCGCTCGATTGGAAATACGCCTCTGCGCTGCTTACGTAGCCGTTAAGGTGACCGGCCTCTCGGTCTTTCCAAAGAACCAGCTCCCCTCCCGCATCCCAGAACCAGTGGGACCTCTCGCCGTTTATCGAAGTATAGCAAGCGAAAAAATGTCCGTACTCTTCGATCTGCTTCCCGGTAGAGTTGGTAGCGGTGAACATCATGTCCCAGTAGCCAACACCGGGCTTCGCCTGCCCTGGGAGAAGGTAGTCTTGAATAAACTGGAAGCCGTCCGACTCGAAGTTGATTCGCAGGTAACCTTGACGGAGCCGCTCGGCGTACACCTGGGGGCTGCCCCAGAAACGGGGGCGAAAAGACTCCCAGTAGGCCAGCTTGTCGTGTCCAGCCTGAAAATCAAAAGGATGCCCCTTCCACCAGTGCCACTCGGTGTAGTCCCAGGCGCTATAGTCACCCTGATAGACCCAGTCCAGACCAGGCTCCTCGGAAGTCGTCAGCTTCTGGATACCACGGGAGCTGAAACTGATGTCGACGAGCGGCGAACCGTCTTCAAGGCTTAGCGTAGCCGGGTAAAGAGCCCCAACTACGTCAGCGGGAATATCCTGGGAAGTCATGAGGCGTACCGGTAAGGCCAGCAGAACCGAGGTGAATAGTAGAAGACCCGCCCCCCGGCCCAACACTCGCGTAGGCATGAGAGTCTGACGGTAACACCTAGAGGGGAAGTGAGCAACCAGTTGGAGAGAGACGAAATGAAAGACTAAGCTGAAACTTCAAGAATATGTCGCACGTCTGAACGTCGCACGTCTCTACCCTCCGAACAGCGTGGTGAACGGGACCTGTCCTACGCCGAAGGGGTTATTGCCGACCGAAAACGGGTTGGTAATAACGCTTTCCGCGTAGAAGAGGCGGACGACTTGAACCCAGGGTAGCTCGCTTCGCATTGCAACCCTGGGCTACACGCAGTAACGCCTTCGGCGTAGGTGATACCTCCTGAAATCAGTCGAAGTTTCTTTTTCGAATGGGGCCAGTGCTTCCTGGGGGCGGAATGATCCAGCGCGTGGCTGGTGCGACGAAGCACTGACGCCGGTTCGGACCCAAGTAAGCGAAGACCTGTCAAAGACAGCTTCTCTTCAGCGCACCCAAAAGGAAAAGAGGGAGGCCTGCACCAGTTGGAACCGAAGGACGATGGGCCGCCCTCTGAAGGCGGCAAGATCACCACCCTTCCAGCGCAGGACACCGTCGGTCGTATCCTCTTCCAGAGTCCGGAAATCTTGAAATGAAAAACCCTCCAGTGGCTCACCAATGGCCCAGCCTCAGCTGGGCGAATTGGAGTAGTCCGGCACCCGCCGTGCCTCGTACAACTCGGCCTGAAGGCTTCCCTGCCCTGCGTTCACGTTCACGTGCAGTTCCCGGCCCTGGAAGAGAAGAGGCCGGGTCCGCAGCCGTCCCGGGCGCGGGCCTGCGTCGATCGAAACGAACCCGTCTACCCTGAGCTTGGCGACCCCCATCCCCGAGCTTGGCACTCCCTTTGGAAGGGAGAGGTCTGGGTTCGTCAAAAGCCTTGGTACAGACAAGACATGAAGTCAGGGCAAAGGCAAGGGAGCGGGAGTGAGAAGGGTGCTAACATGTGTGTGCCAATTACTAGGATTCCGATGAGCTCCTCCAGGGTGTTACTGGCGCTGATGCTTGCTTTTCCCTTCGCCACTTCCTGTTCGACGGACAAGCCGGAGTTCAAGCTCTCGGTCACGGTGGACTTCTACGGCGACGGTGGGAAGGATCTCTACACCCACGACACTCTGGACCTGATGATGCAAGAGGTCCGCAGCCTCGGCGTCAGCCGGGTCTACTGGCAATATCTGGGAGATCTCGAGCAGGAGAAGTACGGCGCCGGCACCAACCTGCTCCTGTCCCGATGGGCCGAATTTGGCCCCAGTACGCTGGCTGCTATCGGTGAGCCCCTCGAAGCAGCGGTCAAGGCGGCTCACCGAAATGGACTGGAGATCTTCGGGGTTCTCAAGCCCTACCACACCGGGATGTCGGCCACCTTTCCCGAAGGCTCCCCCGACGCTGACCCCCAAACCCAGATGCGCCGGATCGGTGGTACCGTGCAGAGCTTCAATCCGTTCATGGAGCGCTTTCCTCACACCCGGATTAAACGCCGGCCGGTCAAAGGACCTACCGACCTACAGTCGTTACCGATTCTCCAGATCCGACTGATCAAGAAGGACAACTCCCCTACTCGCGTTCGGCGGGAGCATCTGGAGATCTGGACCAGCTCCAACAACTATCGTTACCAACGTCAGCAGGTCGAGTTCGCTCTCGAGGAAACGGTGGAACCAGCACCGAGTGAGGTCCGCGACTACTACGGAAACCTGATCACCCGAAAAGGAGACCCGGTTCGGATCCTCACCTTGAAAGATCTGGATCTGAGGGATCGATACGTGGCGGTGGCAACCAACTTTCAAGGGGGAAACGCCGATTTTGAGAACACGGCGCTGGGCATGATCCAGGTCTACGGTCCGGAGCCCGATGCCTTGCCCATCGTGGTCGCTACCCAGGATGCAACCTGGATCCGCCCCCGGGACTTCCGCAGCTACGGGTTGGAATTCGATTCGGGCTATGGACGCCGACTCATGTCCTTGGACCGATCCTGGAAGCCGGATCCCGAGGATCTGGAGCCGGAGAAGGTCCAGATCACCAAATGGCACGAGCATCGGGCCGAGCTGGGCTTGGGTTCCGGGGGAGGTTTCCTTGGCTTCGCCCGGGGCAAGAACGAGTATTTGCCCACGGCTCCCTGCGAGGCCTATCCCGAGGTTCAGGAGCTCTGGCTCTGGCGGCTCCGCCGAATGCTGGAGAAAGGGCGTAGATGGCGTCGTTCTCAGGGTCTCGGCCCATGGAACGCTGACCGATGAGCCCTACGAATACGGCTTCAATGAACCGATCGTGAAGAGCTACAAGGAACGCTACGGTGTGGATCCCCTCACCCAGCCGTACGACTCCCAGCTATTGGCGGCGCTGCGCGGGGAATAACTATACCCGGTTCGTGAGGGAGGCCAGCCATAGGACCCGGAAGGCTGGAAAACTCTTCCAGGTGCAGGTCCACACCGAGGCTTTCCGTCCCCATCCCGTTTTCGGCCAGATCATGGGATTCCCAGCCAATCTCCTTTTCTCCTGGCGCCAGTGGCTGGAAGAGGGGCTGGTAGACGCCGTCACCTTGAGGGCCAGCTGGTACGAGGCGGCCGAGGATCCCCTGGACGGCTCCCCCACCAATCGAAGCACCCTGCAGAACATCCTGGAGGATCCCGTGGTCCGAGAGGTCCTGGAAGTGACCGAAAAGATGCGGCTTCCGGTCTACATGAATCGGTATGTGAGCCGGGCTATCCCCATCGGTGAGTACGTCGACAACATCCAGCAGCTCTATCGCGACCGGCGCTTTGCGGGCTTCGATCTGTACGAGTTCTTTCACCTGGCACGCTCCAGTCCCGACGGCGGAAAACTGCTACCCATTCAGGATCGGCTGCAGCGCATCCGGGAAAAGTCTCGGGAACTGGGGCTGGTTCAGTAATCATCATGTGAATTTGTCTAGCCATGGCCTGGAAAGCCGTTCCACGGTTTCCAGAAATCCCCTGGAAGATTCCCTATCCAACACTAGATCAATGGTTTAAATGATTTCTCTATCCGAATCTATAAATCAAGTTTCAGGTCAGTCTCGCCCCCGCTGCTCTGCCCCATTCGAGAAAGAAAGTTCCGGCTACTGGGGATTTGCGCTTCACTACGTAGGAAAGAGTTGTCCGGTTCTCTCCTCGGAACCTGGGCTCATTTTGCTAACGGCTCAAGTCGTTCTCGGCTCTGTTGAACTGGCAATACTCAAACACTGACAGTGGGTTCAGCTTAGCCCTCGACCACTCCCGCTCAAGCAGATAGAGCTTGCGGGAGGAAGGGCGTAAAATAAACGCTCATGTACGCACTCATTGCAATCTTCTTAGTTCTCTGCTCCATCACCTCATCCGCTTTTGGCCAGTCCCCTACCAAACGTTATCTCTACATGAGCACTCCCGACGGCGCTCAACAGGGAGGACGCTCTGGCAACGGAATTCTTGTCTTCGACATTGACGCCGGCCACAAGTTCGTCAAGCGCATCGAGATCCCGATCTTTGAGGAGGGCCTACGCGGCTTCACCGGAAACCTCAAGGCCCACTCTGTCTACTACTCCACCACAAATCATCGCCTGGGACGCTTCGATCTGGAAAGAGAGAGAATTATCTGGGAAAGCACCTTCGAAGGAGGCTGCTGCGATCGCTCATCCATTACGCTGGACGGCAAGAAGATCTACGCTCCCACCGGATTCTGGTATGAGGCGGAAGATGCCGGTTTCGTGGTCGTCAACGGCGAAGACGGAAAACTCATAAAACGCATACCGGTCGGTCCTCGAGCCCATAACAGCATCGTCAGTCTGGACGGGCGCTTCGTCTATCTCGGAACCGCGACCACACTGTCCATGTTCGATACCCGGGATGATCGGATGCTCCGCCAGATCAAGGATGTGGGCGAGTACGCGATCTTCCCTTTCACGGTAACCAGGGACAATAGCATCGCCTACGTCTGTCTCGGCAAACACGTGGGATTCGACGTCGTGGATCTGAAAGAGGGCAAACCCATCCATCGGGTCTTCGCCAGCAAGGAGAAGATCCCTCATCGGACCCACGGCGCCGGCCTTACCCCCGATGAAAAGGAATTGTGGATCAGCGACCAGGATGGCCAGAAACTGTTCTACTTTGACGCCACCCAGATGCCCCCCAGGGAGATGGGCCACGTCAATCTGTCAATTCGAGGCCACGGCTGGGTGACCTTCAGTCTGGATGGGAAATATGTGTACTCCCATGCGCCTGATATCTTCGAGACTAAGTCCAAGAAACATATCGGCATCTTCAAGGATGAAAACGGCAATGCGTTCGCCAGCTCGAAGTTCATCGAGATTCACTTTCGCGACGGCAAGGTGGTGAAAATGGGAAGCGAATTCGGCCTGGGACGCGAATAGGATCCCGCGTGGCTTCGGTC
>CAUZIZ010000088.1:0-21641 GCA_963579905.1 Acidobacteria bacterium UBA6911
CAGACAGTTGATGAAGATGGAATATCGCCGTTTCCTGCGAGAGATTATTGAGATGCCCTGCCAGATTCTGCACACGGGCCGACGGCGGGTCTATCGGCTGTTGGATGTCAATGGCTGGAGCCGTCTTCTCTTGGAAGGCAGTGTGTGGCTGAAACGAAGAGCGGCTACCTGACCGGAGATCAAGGAGCGCCAAGGGCCGCGAGAGCTGGGGTGAGGTGTGTCTGAAAACGTCGACAGAGGGGGTAGAATAGCTCCTCATAAGCGATCGGCGGGCAGTACCGAAACAGCCGAGCTGAGTTCTGAGTGGCTTGGTGCATAAACTTAGAATTCGGGCCTCCAAAATGACTCCTAGGAGCCGGGAAACGATCCTGTTTTTTTTAAATTGCGCTTATTTTGGGGCTAATCTACTGGGAAAACGGTTAGAATCCGTCCATATTTCTCCGATTTCGCCGCGAATAGAGCAACTATGTACCTGCAAATCGAGAAGATCTGGCCTCAAGGGGTCTTGTATCATGATCGCCCAACGATGAAAGAGCCGCAGGTCAAGAGTCCAAATTCCCTAAGTGCTCCGTTCCATAAATACGGCGGGAGGAAAACAGGTTTTCCAGGAGTTCAACTATGCTTGCTGCTGCTGGTAGGGTGCGCCAAGGTCGGAGATCCGGTTCCTCCGATTTCTGAGCTGCCGGTTTCAGCCAGGGACCTGAAGCTCGTCCAAGTAGCCGATCGACTCCAACTTATTTTTCCGATGCCCCCAGAGAATATCGCAGTGGTAGAGCTTCATGGCGGCTGCGGTGAGTCCAAGCGCTCACGGGATGACCTGGAGCTGCTTGGCAGCTTTGAGCGAGAGAATTTGAGACCCTACCCCGCCGCTGGATCGGTC
Organism: Acidobacteria bacterium UBA6911; assembly: GCA_963579905.1. GTDB lineage: Bacteria > Acidobacteriota > UBA6911 > RPQK01 > JAJDTT01 > CAUZIZ01. The sequence continues at coordinate 881 of CAUZIZ010000088.1, forward strand.
GTCTTCGTGGAAAATCCGGCCAACAACAGTGCGACCTGTCAATTCGCACTGCGTCTGCGGGATCGGCGGGGCCGGATTTCCGAACTCTCCAATCGGGTTCACTCGAGCCCTATTTCCCCTGCTTCTCCACCGTCGAACCTTCGCTCCGAGGTGCGCCGCGATCGGATCATCCTACGCTGGGATCGGCCTCTGACAAACAGTGACGGCTCGACTCCGGCGAACATCGAGGGCTATCTCTTGAATTCAAAACTCCGAGTCCCCACCGAGCGTTTCGATGATCTAGATATTGAATTCGGCCAGAACAAGACTTACTGGATCCAAGCCATTAGCCGGAGCCAGGGCCCTTTGGTTCTCAGTTCTATCGGAGAGACCCTGGCGGTGTCACCGAAAGATACCTTCCCCCCACAGGTTCCGCAGAATGTAAACTCAGTCTATTGGAAGGGAAAGGTTCAAGTCCTCTGGGACCGCAGCGGGGACTCGGATCTGGACAGATACATCGTGTACAAGGGGACCAGTCTTGAAGCCTTGGAGAGGTTATCTCAACGGGTTCCCAGTAACCGGTTCACAGATGAGGCTGTCGCCGTTGGGCTGAGCTACTACTATCGGGTCGCGGCTCTGGACAAGTCCGGAAATGAAAGCACACAATCGGCTTCTGTACTCGTGATGATCACCGACTGATATTGGCAGGTGGTTTGGCAGACCGAGATTCAGGCGAAGGTTCGGTAGGGGAAAGTTCGGCCTGAAGACCGCGGCTACGCCCCGGATTCTGCCGCAGACCCGAGGAGAGTGGGTGCCATGGATTCACTGAAGCAATTGGAAGAACTCAAACGAAGGCATGTGGAAGCCGAGGCGGCCGGAGGTCAAGAACGTATCGATCGTCAGCACAAAGCGGGAAAGCTCACTGCTCGGGAACGCATCTCCTTCTTGCTGGACGAAGGCACCTTCGAAGAAGTGGACAAGTTCGTCGTCCACCGCTGTGCGGACTTTGGGATGGACGAGAAGAAGATTCCCGGGGACGGAGTGCTCACAGGATACGGCAAGATAGACGGTCGACTGGTTTACGTCTTCGCTCAAGACTTTACCGTGTTCGGGGGAAGTCTTTCCGAAACCTACGCCGCCAAGATCTGTAAGATCATGGATCTGGCGATGAAAATGGGAGCTCCAATCATTGGTCTAAATGACAGTGGTGGGGCTCGTATCCAGGAGGGCGTGGTCAGCCTTGCAGGCTATGCCGACATCTTTCTGCGCAACACTCTAGCTAGCGGAGTAGTCCCCCAGATCTCGGCGATCCTGGGTCCCTGCGCCGGCGGAGCAGTTTATTCACCCGCGATTACAGACTTCATCTTCATGGTTCACGGCTCTAGCTACATGTTCATAACGGGTCCAGAGGTCATCAAGACCGTCACCCAGGAGCAGGTGGACAAATCGGAACTTGGTGGCGCGACCACTCACAGCAGCATCAGCGGCGTAGCACATTTTGCGACCAGCTCAGAAGAGGAGTGCCTTGCCCGAATCCGTGAGCTCCTCTCGTTTCTTCCTTCCAGCAACATGGAGGACCCGCCGCCGGGCGAGCCGGACCGCTCCGAGGCGGTTGATGCCAAGTTGAATCACCTGATCCCATCGGAACCAGACAAGTCCTACGACATGAAGGAGCTGATTAAAGCAGTTGTGGACCACTACTACTTTTTCGAAGTCCACGCTCACTTCGCACAGAATCTGGTCGTCGGCTTTGCCCGGCTCGCTGGGAAGGCGGTCGGAATTGTGGGAAATCAGCCTGCGGTCCTCGCGGGAACCCTAGACATCGACAGCTCAGTAAAGGGTGCCCGCTTCGTCCGCTTCTGCGATGCCTTCAACATCCCCCTTATCGTCTTCGAGGATGTCCCCGGCTTCCTGCCCGGTGTCAACCAGGAACATGGCGGCATCATTAGACATGGGGCCAAGCTCCTTTATGCCTTCGCTGAGGCGACGGTTCCCAAGATCACTGTGATCACTAGGAAGGCCTACGGGGGAGCCTATTGTGTGATGGCCTCAAAGCACATCCGTGCCGATCTGAACTTCGCCTACCCGACAGCCGAAATCGCCGTGATGGGTCCGGAAGCGGCGGTAGAGATCCTCTATCGCAGCGAACTGAAATCCCACCTGAATCCCGCTGAATTCAAGGCCGAGAAGGTGGAAGAATTCCGCTTGAAGTTCGCCAACCCCTATGCCGCCACGGAGCGAGGCTATATCGACGAGATCATCGAGCCGAAGGACACCCGAAAGAAGCTGATCCGGGCATTGGAGATGACTTCCACCAAGCGCGACTCGAATCCACCCAAAAAACACGGAAACATTCCTCTGTGAGCCGGGACCAGACGACCCCCCCCTCAGGACGCCGCAAATCGCACCCTATCTTGCGACCCCTCACCTGCAACCTGTAACCTGCAACTTGTAACCCAAGATCACCCGCTATGTTCAAGAAAATCCTCATTGCCAACCGAGGCGAAATCGCTGTCAGGGTAATCCGTGCCTGTCTGGATCTTGGCATTTCTCCAGTCGCGATCTATTCGGAGACGGACCGGGGCGCGTTGCATGTCCGCCTGGCAGAAGAGGCCCAATTCATCGGCAATTCCCCGGCCTCTGAAAGCTACTTGTCAATTGAGGCGGTCCTGGGAGCGGCACGGGCCGCAGAAGTGGAGGCAATCCACCCCGGTTACGGATTCTTGTCGGAGAACCCGTCATTTGCTCGTGCCTGTGAAGACGCTGGCTTTCGGTTCATTGGCCCTTCAGCGGCTGCATTGGCACTCATGGGAGACAAAATCGCGAGCCGTAAAGCAGTAGCGCAAGCCGGCGTGCCCGTCATTCCGGGGACCGCAGATGCCGTCCAATCTGTGGAAGAGGCGGTATCAGCAGCAGCGGAGATTGGCTACCCGGTGATGGTCAAAGCGAGCTCAGGCGGGGGCGGGAAAGGACTGCGACTGGCCTCCAGTGAACAAGACCTGCGTTCCGTCTATGGAATGGCACGCAGCGAAGCGGAGTCCTCGTTCGGCGACGCCACCATCTTTCTAGAGAAATATCTGCAGCAGCCTCGCCACATTGAAATTCAGGTCCTTGGCGATCTGCACGGCAACCTCGTCCACCTGGGCGAAAGAGAGTGCTCGATCCAGAGACGGCACCAGAAACTTGTCGAGGAAGCGCCCTCCCCCGCTGTGGATGAGGACTTCCGGCAAGAGTTGGGAGCGGCTGCCCTTTCGGTGGCTCGCGCAGCCGAGTATCACAACGCAGGTACGGTCGAATTCCTCGTCGAATCCTCGGGAGCGGAGAGATCTTTCTACTTTCTCGAAATGAACACTCGTCTGCAGGTTGAGCATCCGGTGACCGAAATGGTCACCGGAATAGACCTGGTTCGAGAACAGATTCGTATTGCAGCAGGCGAAGAACTGGGCTATCTCCAGGGCGACGTCAGACTGGAGGGTTCGGCCATTGAGTGTCGGATCTATGCGGAAGACTCAATGAATGATTTCCTCCCCTCGCCAGGACCGATTCTGGGTCTCCTGGAGCCAGGGGGGGCAGGTATTCGAAACGACAGCGGTGTGTGTCTGGGCTCCGAAGTCCCCGTGCACTACGACCCGCTCATCTCCAAACTGATCGCCTTCGGTAAGGATCGGCGACAAGCGACGACGCGAATGCTCAGAGCGCTGAGGGAATACAGAATCGTCGGGGTAAAAACTACGATCCCCTTCTTTCAGGCTCTCCTTGGCGGACCTGAGTTTCGGGAGGGGCACCTTCACACCGGGTTGATCGAGAGTCTCCTTGAACGCACTCAAGAGTCGCCAGATCCAGACGAACTCTTCCCGATCATTGCGGCAGCACTCGAGTTCCACGCCAGAAGTCGAAGCCAGATGGCGGAACGGTCTCATTCCGGGAGTCGATGGAAGTACCACGGGCGTATACCGGCCCCCTTCCCGGGGCCTTAAGGTTCAGCTGTGAAGATCGAAGCCAAGCATCGCGAACGATCCTATCTTATCGAGATGCAGGAGGCAGAGCGCGCAGGTTGCCAATCCGAGTTCAGGATCCGTATCCAAACGGGCCCAGATAACGTTGAAATGGTCGTCGTACGTGTCTTATCCCGAACGAAAGGACGATGGACCGTCGAGCTGAACGGAAGAGTGGAGGACTTCTCCATCACGGGCGATCGAGAAGAGACGATGGTGCACTGGAAACACCGTCTTTTTCCGGTCGAAGTCTACTCACTCCGAGACCGGCTTCGGCGAAAGTTCACCGAACTAGAGGCCGCGGAAACGATCACGCTCAAGGCCCAGATGCCCGGAAAAGTGATCGAGGTCCTCCTGGATGAGGGCGAGCCGGTGAACGCAGGCGAGGGATTGCTGATCATCGAAGCCATGAAGATGCAGAACGAGCTGCGATCACCCAAGTCCGGAACTGTGCTCAGCTGTGAAGTCAAGGAAGGTGATACGGTGAGTGCGGGTCAGTTGCTCTTTCGAATCGAGTAGCCCTCTGCCTGGGTCTCTAACCAAAAATATTTGAGGTTCTGATTCCTACCGATTGGACGCTTCCAGACAAATGTCAGAGCAAAATTCTTAGAGTGCGCGAGTTAGCAGCTAGCATCTAAGTCCCTCCCCCAGAAGCGCTGGCCCCATTCGAGAAAGAAACTTCGGTTACGTCTGCCGTGATTGTCGCTACCGCCAATGACAGAGCCGTGACTGCAAAGGAGCGGTCCCGATCACCGATCGGGACATGCCGAAAAGGGGATGCAATCGGGCTACCGTCTGTTTGGTCAGTTGTTTCCGGCATTGGTATGCCGGTACCGCTCCTTCGCAGTCACGGCTCTGTCATTGGCGACTCTCGGATGATCTCATACCCAATGAAGCTTCAGCCTAGATCAAAAGCTGCTCTTGCTGAAAGCGGAAAGCGAATAGATCTGCATCCTTGAGGATGAAGCGCAGGCGCACGGGCTGACCCGCCAGCCTTCCCACATCTGAGCCGCCCTTCCACCTGATTTCCCTCGCCAGTTCATCTCCGAAGGTGGGCGAGGAATCCTCCAGCCGGTAACCATCCACAGGAGTTCCGTCGGCGCCTTGGATCTCCACCTGAATGCTTCCGGCCGCAGAGGTGGAGAAGTTAAGGGAGAGGCGGTTTCCCTCGAAGATGAGGGGCCGGGTGATGATCTCCCCTCCTGCCATGGGAGCCGACGCGGCCACGAAGCCGTCCGCGCGAAGCGTAAAGCGGCGCAGATTGAGACTTTCTCCCCTCCAGTAGCCCTCGTTGACGTAGATCGACAATTCCTTGGGAGCGCCTGCGAATTGGCTCCGGGTCTCCACCAGACCCCAGTTCTGAAAGTTGTCCCCGTAGACCCAATTGTCTACCGGACTCAGTCCCGGACGGATGAACGCTTCCTCCCAACGTCGAAAGCTCACCCGGTCACGGCCCGCCATGAAGAGACCTTCCGACAGAGCCGTACCGTAGCGGGTTGAAATGTTGGCTCTCAGCCGCCGATGCTCCAAGCCTGAGAGGGCTCTCATGGAGTCGGACCATCCCCGATCGATATAGCGAACAGGGAAGCCCAGCAGAATGTGAGGGGCCCGGTAGTAGGGCAGGATCTGATTGATGTAGAGCTGCTCCTCCGGAGCGCCAGGGTAGCTGAGCCAAACCGGGTCAGTCCAATGAAGAAAGTCCGTTGAGGTACTGGTCCTGATGCCCCTTATCCCATGGGTCTTCTCCGCCAACTCCGGGGTGCTCTTGAAGTCGCGGTGGTACTCGCGATACTCCTGGCGGACCGGGTCCCAGAAGGCCAGGTTCTGGGAGTCGAAGTAACCCTTGGTGATGACCAGCTTGTCTGTCATGAGATCCCAATGAATGCCGTCGGGAGACTTCCAGGCGTAGAGACCCTTGTCCCTTTCCCGAGAGAATGCCTTGTAGCGAGCATCGGCGCTTGCTGCAGGGTTCATGTCCTTGAACGGGACGAAGGTGTGTACCTCTCCTCCCGCAGGTAGCCGATCCAAAAGGATGTTGTTCTCCGTGGATCCTTCGAACTCCACCATGCCCAGATTGGGTCGGTACCAACGGATCCCATCCAGGCTCTCGGCATAACAGATCACCTGGCGACGGGGAAACTCAAGGGTCGTACTCGTGACAAAGTGCCACCCCCGGTAGTACATACGATAGCGCCCGCCGTCCTGGAAAATGGTAAAGAGACTGCAGGCGTTCCCTTCCCAGGGTCGATCGGTCACCAGGACGACCTCTCTGGGCGTGGGTCGCTGAAGCTGCAGCCGCGCCGCTCCCCTGATCTTCTCAATCAAGAACTCGTCCGCAAACAGCTCTAGTCGGGAGCCAACTTCCACAGGGGAGAGCTGGGACCAGACACTGGCCGAGCAGAGAGCCAACAACAGAAGACAACCGGTCAGGGTCCTGTTCATGGGTATTTTCCCTAAATCCGAGCGCCGAATCGGCCAAGTTATTCTTGCGCGGACCCTAAGCGCTGTTCGGTATTCGAACTCCGAATTGGTTTGTACCTTGTATCTTGCTATTTGAGATTTGTTTGTACCTTGTATCTTATATCTTGGAATTTCAGGTTACCACGACGTCTTCTCTCCCCCAGGATCTCACCAACTAGGTAGAAGGAACCAGCCGCCACCACAGTCGCACTTGAAACGGTGGCCCTTTCGCAGGCACGAATTGGATCGGGCTCGGGAATGCCCGAGGGACAGATCCTCTTGAGTTCCTCCACGGTTGCGGCTCGTTCTGATCTAAACTGCGTCAGAAATACCCGTTCAAAAAGGGGCTGGAGTCGCCTCAAAACCTGTCCCACTTCCTTGTCCCTCATCATGGCCAGCACCAGCGATCGAGGTGGGTGGCTATGGACTTCTACAAAAGCAGCCAGGGCCTCAGCTGCATCTTGGTTATGGCCTCCATCAACCAAAAACATCGGGTCGTCTCCCACCTTTTCGATTACACCCGATAACCTCGTCTTCTGGATACCTTCGGGGACGCTGTCCGGAGAGTGGGGAAACCCGTAGTCGTCCAGAATCGTGAGAGCCTCGATGGCAAGGGCCGCATTCTGAACCTGGTGTCGGCCATTCACCGGCAGGTGACAACTATACCCACGAAAGTCAAAAGAGTATCTACCCTGTCCGGCGTCGCTCCAGCGGACCGCGCTGGGATCCAGCTCGATTACACGCGCCTTCCTGTTGGCCGCCGCCTGAAGAACGACCTGGCGAGCCTGAGAGCGCTGCTCAGAGACCAGGACGGGGCGATCCGAATGAATGATCCCGGCCTTCTCCGACGCAATCTGCTCTATGGTATGGCCCAGGACTTGCTGATGATCCAACCCGATGGGGGTGATCACGGAAAGGACCGGCTCCACCACGTTAGTGCTGTCCAGCCTCCCCCCGAGTCCTACTTCCAGAACTGCAATATCGACCTGCTCTTCGGAGAAATAGACCAGGGCCGTCGCGGTCAGGGTCTCGAAATAGGTGGGATGATGCTCGAATCCCGACTTCCCAATCGCTTCTGCAACGCGGCTGAAATGTCGAGCGAATTCTTCAGATTGGATGGTGTGATCGTCGATAACAAAACGCTCCGCAAGATCAACAATATGAGGCGAAGTGAAGAGACCAGTGTGGTAGCCGCTGCAGCTGAGCATCGACCTCAGAAAGCGAGCGACTGAGCCTTTTCCATTGGTCCCGGCAACCACCACACTGGCGTAGCTTTGATGTGGATTATCAAGGACCTGTAGAAGGTGTCTGATCGTCTTCAGACCCAACTTCATGGTCAGAACCTCGTTTCCCAACCTGTCCAGGTAGGCCAAGCATTGAGAATGGTCCATGGCTCTTGCGAGTTACGAGGTGGAAATCGCGTTGAAGTGAAGTTTTTGGCAGATCTAGTTGGGACTCAGGAAGACCAGCCAATCGGCGATAAACCCTCTGAGATCTTTGCGGTGAATCACACTATCGAGCATCCCGTGTTCCAACAGAAACTCGCTTCGCTGGAAACCCTCGGGCAGTTTCTGACGAATCGTCTGCTCAATAACACGAGGCCCGGCAAAACCGATGAGTGCCCGTGGCTCCGCGATGTTGAGGTCGCCCAGCATGGCGAAGCTTGCCGTCACTCCTCCGGTCGTGGGATCGGTCAACAGAGATATGTAGGGGGTTCCCTGACGGTCCAGGCGAGACAATGCGGCGCAGATCTTCGCCATTTGCATCAGGGAGAGCACCCCTTCCATCATGCGAGCCCCACCACTCGCAGAAACAATGATCAGGGGCTTTTTCTGACCGGCGGCGGCTTCGATCGCCCGGGTGATTTTCTCGCCAACCACCGACCCCATACTCCCGCCAATAAAACTGTACTCCATTGAGGAGCACACCAGTTGATGTCCGTGCAACACACCCTCGGCATTGACCACAGCTTCACTAGTTCCACCGTCTTTAGAAGATGCTTCGATCCGTTGCCGATAGGTCTTTCTATCGACGAAATGAAGAGGATCCGAGGACCTCAAGTGGGTGTCGAATTCTCGGTATTGTCCCTCATCAAGGAGCATCTTGAGGCGATCGTGTGCCCCCAGTTTGAAGTGGTGATCACACTTGGGACAGACGGACAAATTCTCTTCCAGCTCCTTTTTCCAGATGACGTTGCTGCAGTGATCACACTTGGTGAAAACACCTTCGGTCCTAACCCGACGCTCTCCTTCCGCAGGGGCCTGGAATGGTCGCTTCTCTCTTTTGAACCACGTCATGGAAAACCCATCATAGAGCAAGCCAACTGCTTCGAACAACTATCCTTCAACCGCACTCCAACGTCGCGACACTCGAGTCTCGCCACAGAGGCCTTGAGAGTTACTACAAGTGCAGTATCTTTACTACAGAATAGGGGGATAAACAGAATGACGAAGCGTCGCACTCTCTCGAAGACCGAGTGGAAGATCATGAACATCTGCTGGCGGCTCGGCAAGGCAACGGCACGCCAGGTCTACGAGGAGACCCTCAAGGACCAGCAACGTGACTACCGCACCGTCAAGACACTTCTCGACAGAACCGCGGCCAAGGGATACCTCGAGACCAGCAAGCTCGGCCCCCTGGTGCTCTATGCCCCGGCGGTGGCTCGGCGCACTTCGTTCTCATCGGCTATCGGCGAGTTTGTCGAGAACGTGCTCGACCACTCAGTCGCTCCTCTCTACCTCCACCTCGCCGATCAGGGCGAGCTGGATGAGGAGGAAAAGGAAGCGCTTCGCACACTCCTCGACCGACTCGGTGAGGAAGAGGAGGCAGGACGATGACCTTGCCGGACTTCGAGGGAGTCGCTCGGTTTTCGACGGTAGTCGTTTTCGATGTAAGTCTGCAGTTCTGTTTGCTCGCCGCGCTCGGAGCCGCACTGTGCGTTTTCTTGCGCAAGAGCGATCCGCGGCTGCGGCACCTGCTCTGGCTTCTGGTGCTCGCTCGACTTGCCGTTCCGTTCGACCTGCAGAGCCCGGCGATCGAATCCGGGCTGCTGAGCGGCGCTCTGACACGCCTTGCCCTCTTTGCCAACCCTGAGAAACCAGTGAACCTAGGTCGCTCCGCAGCCGAGGTATTGCCTGCGAGACCGACCTCGGGTGAGGGCTGGTCCACCCGTGCTCCGAGAGCTAAGCTGGCTCAGCCGTCGACATATTCGGGCGCAATTGAAGGCACAGGGAACATGGTTGCGCTTCCCAAGCTACTACCCCTTCTTTGGCTTGGAGGAATCGCGATTTTCGGGCTCCTGCATTGGATGCGCCTGAGAGCGACACGATTTCGCATAAGCAGGGCGCGGCCGGTCGATCGCCTGTCCTCGTTCTCGCGCGCCTTGGCCACCGATCTCGGTCTGAAAAAGGAGATCCCGATCCTGCGATAGCCGAGAGCGAGCTGTGCGGACCGGTTGTCTCCGGAAGCTGGCGACCCACGATTCTGGTACCGGACCGGATCGCCAAGGCCTGGCCCCACGATGAGCTGGAGGTCACCCTTGTGCACGAGCTCATGCATGTCCGAAGGCGCGACCCTTGGGTCCGGGCGGCGCAGATCTTGCTTCAAACCCTCTACTTCTTTCATCCCCTTGTTTGGTGGATCAACCGCCAGATCCACCGCGAACGTGAGCTCTGCTGCGATGACGCTGTGGTTCACTACTACCGAGGAGCTCGCCGACGGTACGTCGAGACTCTCCTGAATTGCGCCAGCAGCTCGCACCTCAGATCGCCACTCCACTCCATCATTGTCCCAACCCTCGGCGTCGCCGGCGCAGCCAGCAACGTCCATCGGAGGATTCGTCGAATGTTGAGTCAGAACTATCGAGTCCCAACAACCACACCACAATGGAGAATCGCACTGATGGTCAGCGTCATAGTGGCCGCGATGGTGCTGGCCGGCGCCGCGAGTCCTGAAGTTGAAGGTCCGCGTGGACCGAATCCAGGACGACTCAGCGCGATCCAAACTGTCGCTGCCTACTGCACAACGAACGAGAACGGCGAGATCAACTGGGATCAGAAATTCGATTCGAGTGGCGACCTCGAGATCGGCACGCGACTCGCGGGACCCGACTTCTTCACTGCCCGAGACGGCGAATCTCTCGCTAGAGCGATACAGATGCTTCTCGACAAGCCGGTGGTGGACGAAACTCTGAACGAGCCTCACGAGGCCTTCACCGTTCGCACGCATCGATCCGCCGAGGGAACGGTGTTTCTCGAGAGCGTGCTGCGCAACATTGAGGTCCAGAGTGATCTGCAGCTGAACGTCGAACGCAGGCCAATAGATGTCGCGCGCCTCTTCCTCACAGAGTAGTCGGCGCAGTTCGTCTTCCGTTATCATACCTGGCCGACGGAATGTCCTTAAGGGTCTGCGCAAAAATAAGTTGACAGAATTTGCGCTCAGATTTGCACCAGATTTGGCCGCAAACAATTGAGCGAAACCGCAGGCGTAGCCGGGCCTACGTTGAGGCTTTCGCGATTGAGGAGCGGCCGAAGATGGTGTGAAGATGAGATGCCAAAATTCCAAGTTATTTTTGCGCAGACCCTTAACGGCGGGCCTCTATCGAACTCGACTCTGGGTCGCAGACGATTGTCGGATCGTTTTTCGTGAGCGAACTCGCCGTTTTGACAGGGTCGGGGACTGACTATATAATCGAGCTCGCTTGGCCGCACACTCCAGGCTGGCATTGCATGCCGACCACACTGACATCGTTTCTCAACAGGGTCTAAACAAGAGAGCGGTGAGCTACAATATTTGAAGAGTGAGTGACGTTCCCGAACGCTACAGTTACCGTGCTCACCCAAGCGACGAGCACCCATGCAGCCGCGACAGCTAACACTCTCTGACACCCGACGCATTTTCTCGGTTTCTCAGCTCGTCAACGACGTCAAGTTCCAGCTGGAAACCAACTTTCGAGATTTCTGGGTCAAAGGAGAGATCTCTAACCTGAGGACACCGCCCTCCGGACACATCTATTTCACGCTCAAGGATGCCAGCGCTCAGATTCAAGCAGTCTGCTTCAGGATGCAGGCGCGCTACCTGAAGTTTCAGCCCGAGGACGGCATGGAACTGCTAGCCAGGGGATCCGTCTCTATGTACCCTCCCAGGGGCCAGGTTCAGCTCATCGTCGAACATCTGGAGCCGGTCGGCTCGGGTGCACTGCAACTCGCATTCGAGCAGCTGAAAAAACGCCTGGGAAAAGACGGTCTGTTCGATCAGTCTCGGAAGAAGGATCTCCCCCTTCTTCCCTCCAAAATTGGAATCGTGACTTCCCCCACCGGAGCAGCCGTTCAGGACATTCTGAGAGTGCTCCAGCGTCGCAATGACCGGCTCGACGTCCTCATCTTTCCGGCAACCGTTCAGGGAGCTGGAGCCTCACAGGAAATCTCTGCGGGCATCCGATTCTTGGACACCCAGACCGAGGTCGACACGATCATCCTGGCTCGAGGCGGAGGATCGACTGAGGACCTCTGGGCTTTCAATGAGGAGCAGGTTGCTCGCACCATATTTCAGTCCGGGAAACCCGTCATCTCCGCGGTGGGACACGAGACGGATTTCACAATCGCAGACTTTGTAGCCGACATTAGAGCCGCCACGCCGTCGGCTGCCGCCGAGCTCGTTTCCGGCGCTCGGAAGGAGCTCTTCAATCGGGTCGGGCACCTTACGCAACGATCCTCGCAGGCGATCCAATTGATCGTGAAGCGAAAGCAGCACCGACTCAGACAGCTGACAGCAAGCCGCGGCTTCGTCAACGCGGAAACCAGGCTTCGAATCTTCCTCCAGCGCCTGGACGAGCTTTCCAGTCGCCTGACCAAGGCGCTTCCCTTGTTCTTGGTTGCCCTTCAGGCCGAGCTGGCGACACAGAGCACGGAACTGGGCCGCCAGGCCAGCTTGCACCTGAAGTCGAATCAGCAGCGAGTACAGTCTGCCGCGCAGCGTCTGCAGGCCTACTCGCCAGTCGCGGTTCTAGAGCGTGGCTACGCTATCGTCACCACCTTGAATGGCGTCATAGTCAGGGATTCTTCGCAGGTCGCTGACGGCGATACGTTAGATGTTCAGCTCGCACGAGGACGACTCCGAGCCAAAAAGGAAAGCGATCATGGAGTTTAAGGATTTCGAGAAGGGTCTCTCTCGACTGGAACACATCGTTGGAGAGTTGGAAAAGGGTGACCTGGCGCTGGAAAAGGCCCTGCAGCTCTTCGAGGAGGGGATCAAGATCTCCAAGCTATGCAGTTCGAAGCTGGAAGAGGCCGAGAGAAAGGTCGAGATCCTGCTCCGAAATGAAGAAGGTCAGCTGGTCCAAAGTCCTTTCGAGGCCTCGAAAGGGAAAGGGGCTGAAGAATAGAATGGCCTTACCCCAGCGAGACGGGCTGGACCTCAAAGCGTATCTGGCACGCCAGAGGAGTACTGTCGGTACCTACCTGGATCGATTTCTTCCTCCCTCCGATACCCGCCCCGAAATCATCCACGAGGCGATGCGCTACAGCGTTTTCTCCGGTGGAAAGAGAGTGCGTCCCATTCTCGCCTTGGCGACCGGGGAAGCGCTGGAGACTGAGTTTGAAAAGCTGATCTATCTCGCCTGCGCGCTGGAAATGATCCACACCTACTCCCTCATTCACGACGACCTTCCCGCTATGGACGACGACGACTACCGACGGGGTAAGCTAACCACTCACAAGAAATTCGGGGAGGGGATCGCGATCCTCGCGGGCAACGGCTTGCTGACTCACGCTTTCCAACTGCTCGGTCGAATCCCTTGCGAACGTGAAGCCACACGTCTGGAGATCATCGACACGATTTGTAGCGCGATTGGGACGGAGGGAGGCCTTATCGGCGGCCAGGTCATGGATCTGATCACCCAGGGAAAACCCTTCTCTCGGGATCAACTCGAATACATCCACTCCTCCAAGACAGGAGCTCTCATCGAGGCCTCGATATACTGTGCCTCGCTGTTGTCAACGGCTTCAGCGGAGAAGCGTAGACAGCTTCGTGCCTACGGTGCGCGCGTAGGTCTCAGCTTCCAAGTCGCCGACGATCTTCTGGACGTTGAGGGATCCCAAGAACAGTTGGGAAAGGCATCCAATAAGGATGCGCAGACCTTGAAAGCCACCTATCCATCTCTTCTCGGGGTTGAGAAGGCGCGACAGATCAAGCAGGAACTTACAAAAAGTGCCGTCGAAGCGATCAGTTTCCTGGAACAGCGCGGCCAGGTACTGGAAGCGATCGCACTCTTTATCGCGAATCGAGATTCCTGAAGGAACGGCATCCGAACCGGTCTGGGCAGTTCGTGATCGGCACCTCGGAAGGGAAGTCCATGGCAATCCCGCGGAAACGGCTCGATGACCTGCTTGTCAAGCAGGAGCTGGCGTCCACCCTGCAGGCAGCACGCGCCCTGATCCTGGCCGGCTCGGTTTTCGTCAACCAGCAGCGGGTGGACAAACCGGGCACACAGGTTAACCCCTCCTCGGAGATTTCCCTGAGGGGAAAGCCTTCCAAGTATGTCTCTCGGGGTGGGTTGAAACTGGAGGCCGCGATCGACACTTTCGAGGTCGGGGTCAGGGGCCACACCTGCCTTGATCTGGGGGCTTCTACAGGTGGCTTTACGGATTGTCTCCTACAGCATGGAGCTCGGAGGGTGTACGCGGTTGACGTGGGTCGGGGACAGCTCGATTGGAAGCTCCGGAACGATCCACGGGTCATTGTCCGAGAAGCTGTAAACGCCCGCTACTTGACGCCGGCTAATCTCCCCGAGGAGATCAACATCATTACAGTGGATGTTTCGTTTATTTCCCTTCGTCTGATCTTCCCGGTTGTTCGCCGATTTCTGGGAAGCAAGATATTGGCCCTGGTAAAGCCTCAGTTCGAGGCCGAGCGTCACGAAGTCGAGCCGGGTGGACTGATCAGGAAGCCCGAGAAGCGGGAGGAGATTCTTGGCCGCGTCAAGAGACTTGTCCTTGAGCAGCAGCTGGAGATCATGGGTACGATACCCTCACCCATTCTGGGTCAGAAAGGGAACCAGGAATACTTCGTCTACCTGCGAAACAATCCCGATCAGGGAGGGGAATCAAGCAGCTGAATCAGCATTTTCAGGTAGTCGGCCAGTCGAAGCATGTTCTTGTCGAACTCGCTCCAAAAGGCAAGGAACCCCGACTCGGCCGTGTCGGAAATGACCTTTGGAGCCAGTCCGGCTATGCCGTGACTCTCTGCCACCTCCAAGGCAATGGCACATTCAAGATCGCAGATACTTGCCCCTTCCAGACGATGAAGATCTTCCCGGGCCTGCTTGCGGATCACGGGAGTCTTGACGGTGAGTCCCAGGTCCGATACTTCCCAGCCATGGTCTCGGAGCCGCTCGATCAATCCGGAGTCGGCAGGATAGCGCCGACCATCCCGAAGCCCCCAGGCTTCGGGCAAGACCACGTCGCCCATCTTCAACTTGGGATCGAGTTGACCTGCCGTTCCAGTAAACACAAAGAGTCTGGGGCTGTTCCGACTGAAGTAGCTCTCCAGGGACCGCCGTGTGCGTTTGGCACCCAGGCCAGTCACCAGGTGCTGGCAGATCGGCCCCAGATGTTGTTTCAAGGCTGCGCTCTCCTGCTTCAGAGCACATGCAACCAGGCAATCAGCCACCGCTTCCATGGGACGTGACTCCGAGTCCTGTGAGGATAGATCCCACTCCAACAGACGGTATTCTAGGCTTTTTCGACCTGCCGTTTCTGTTTCTCTATAATCTGTACTTCCTAGACTGCAACTAATTCTGACACAGGCTTCCGAACCAAATGCCAATCAGAAAAGGGTCTGAACTCGATCTCATCCGTTGGATTCGCGACCAGGAGATGCCCTCTCCGCCTTCCCTAACGCGGGGCATCGGAGATGACTGCGCCACCTTCGATCCCGGTTTTTCGAAGTCCATGGCTATGAGCTCCGACTTGCTGGTCGAGGAGGTACATTTCCGCCGCAACTGGATCCACCCCTACTTTCTGGGGCGCAAATCGCTCTTGGTGAACTTGAGCGATCTGGCGGCGATGGGTGCTCATCCCTACGCCAGCCTGCTCAATCTTGCCCTGCCGCCGGAGCTGACAGACGATTACCTCCAATCATTCATGACGGGCTTCCTGGAAGAGGCACGACGGTGGGATGCGCCGCTCGTTGGAGGCGACCTCTCTCGCAGTTCTGGGGTCCATATCTCAGTGACCGTTCTGGGGTATGCGGAAAAGGGAGACTTCGTCTATCGCTCTACCGCCCAAGCGGATGATCTGGTGGCTCTGGTCGGTGACGTTGGTCTTTCCCGCCTGGGACTAAAGATTCTAGAAGATGAAAATCCGGAAGAACTGGGTGAAATTGCTTCGGAAGAAGATCTCTCCTCCTGGGCAGCAGACTCCTTCCGGTTGCGCTGCTTGCGGGCTCATTTACTACCACAACCTCAGATAGAAGTGGGACTTTGGCTGCGCCAGAACCAACTTGCAAACGCTATGATCGACGTCAGCGATGGCTTGGCGTCAGATCTACTCCAGGTCGCCCGTGAAAGTGATTTGACGGCAGAACTCGACGCTTCCAGGATCCACCTGCCAGAGGACATGACCCTCGACACGGTCTTGAACGGGGGCGAAGATTACGCGCTCTTGTTTACTTCTTCCAAAGAGCAAGTCGAACGGTTGGCCCGGTCTTACCCTAAGGGTTTTCAGCCTTATAGACTCATTGGTAGGCTGACACGGGGACCCTCCTCACTCAACCTGCTTCGAGGCGAGGAGCGCATACTGTACGAACCTGACGGTTTTGACCATTTCTGGAGTTCATAGATATTTTGTCGGAAGTAGCGGAATCAGGACGGGGGGGAACTTTACCAGACGACGCCATGGTGGAGGGCGGGAGCCCACTCCAATCCCGCCACCCCAGAGGACTGGCTTCAAGGTTTCTCCGTTCCCTGCTGCAGGTCACTGAGTCACCCGAGCGAACCGCTCTCGGCTTCGCCATCGGAGTCTTTCTGGGCTTTTCACCTTTACTGGGCCTTCATACCATCCTCGGACTGTTGGTGGCACACATCGTTGGTTTCAATCGGATGGTAATGCTGGCTGGTATCTACTCCTGCAATCCCTGGATCCTGGTGCCGTATTATGGTTTCGCTACCTGGTTCGGGATCCAGATCCTCGGCGTCGAGGAGGGACACAGTCTCGAAAGCCTGAATCTTCTCGAGATCTTCCAGGCCGAGTTCTGGCAGGTGCTGGCCAGTGAGTGGCGGCTGCTTCTGCCAGCTTGCGTTGGCTCCACGATCCTCTGCACATTACTTGCACTGATCGCCTACCCGGTCGCCCTCCATATCGTCCAGAAATACAGACGATTCAAAAGAGCTCCTTCGGCCGTCTCCGATCAATTGGAATAGAAGTCCCCGGTTCGGTACCATATGAGTCTACGGTGTATGCTGAGAAGGCTCGCGCTATTAAACCCTGCCCAGAGAATTGATCGTTCTGTATTGGTTTATCTGTCCCTCCTTCTGATCTGTCCCGTCACTGTTGTGAACGGGCAGAGCCAGGGGACTGATCCCGCTCCAGAAGCCAAACTAGAAGACCTCGTCAACATCGACTTCAGGGCCGACCTGCGACTCTTCACCGTAATGGCTGCGCTCAATGCGGCAGGATTTGACTACGAACAACCGAACCAGGAAATGTCCCCGGTCCGGCAAGCCGTTCGTTTGGCGCTTAAGGACCTGGAACCCAGTCTTTCCTCACGGCTGGCTGCCTTTTATCAGTCGCACCTTGGGGTTCAAGCAGAGGCTCGAAGGCAGATAGCCTATACCTCCCTTGCCCTTTTGATTACGGACGCACCCTCTTTCCTCCTGACGGAAGAGGAAGATATCATCCCCAACGATGTTCTCAAGATACGGAGCTTTGCCCCGCTGGTGGAAGAATTCTACCGGGTCGCTCAGATCGAAACGCTATGGCCCCGCTTCCGGGATTCCTACCATGCAGAAAGCCTCGCCTACCGGCCGGTGTTGGAAAAGGTGATCGAGGATATTCTGAAGTACTTTCGTATTGGGCCTCGCCGGGTACTCGATCGTCAGATCATCCTGATTCCAAACCTTTTGAATGCCAAAGATCTGGTGAACGCCAGGAATCTGGACCGCACCTACTATATCGTCGTGGGACCTACCGATGAGCTGGAGAAAAATTACTCTTCACTGCAGCATGAGTATCTTCACGTTCTGATTGATCCTCTGGTTGAGAAGTTTTCGACTCAGCTGAGCTCGAGGAAGAGAATTCTGAAGCTAGCCCATGCCCAACCGGAGCTGAAGGGAAAATATAGGGACAGCGTTATTCTGGTCGTAATAGAGTCCCTCATCGAGAGCATCGGATTGAGACTGCGTCCCCCTAGCGACCTCACTGCCCAGATACTTCGATTGTTCCGAGAGGGCAACGTTCTGGTGCCTTTCTTCTATCGCGAGCTCGTCTCCTATGAGGAGGGCCGAATGCTTTCCTTCCCTGCCTATGCTGAGTTTCTGCTCCAAAGTGTAGGTGAGGACTCGCTCAAGGATGACATAGAGAGAATGGATGTCATCGAAGCAAAGATTCAGGAGAGAGATCGGCAAGAGGCCGAAAAGCAGCTCCAAGCCCGACAGAAAGTGGAGAGAAAGAACCTTATCAGCTCGATGCTGTCTGAGGCTGGACAACTAATTTCCAACCAGGAGTTCGAGGCTGCCAGCCAGAAGCTGGGACAGCTCCTGGCTGAGGATCCGGGAAACGGGAACGCCTACTTCTACCTGGGCCAGGTAGCCGATCAACTGGACGAACACCAGCGCGCCTTTGAGTATTACCAGCACGCGGCAGAGGCTACTTCGAATCTACCCTGGATTCGCGCCTGGTCACTGGTTCGAATGGGGAAATTCCTTGCTTTTCAGGAGCAATTTGCGCAAGCTCGACGGCGCTTCGAGGAGGCTCTGACATTCGAGGGAGAGCTCCAGGGCGCTAGAGTTAGGGCGGAGCAGGCGATCAAGGAGCTGCCTCGGCCGGAATAGGGAGCAAGAATGAAGGGTGCTTTGGCAGCCTTCCTGTGTCAGAATAATCGGCTTGGAGGCCTTTCCACAAGGCACATTGTTTTCAGGAGGAACGAATGAGACATCAATTCACATTGGGAGTGATTTCGATACTAATCGGTTTCTGGTCCGGCCCTTCGAACCTTCATGCTTCAGTTCAAGGACAGGACCAGAAAGAGGGCCAGCAAGAAGGTCAGGAAGGCGTTCCTGCGAAGCGTCCTCGGGTCGTTGGTCAAGCCCAAACCAAAGAGGAATTTGATGCCTGGTCGGTCATTGAGAAGTTGGGGACAGACACCACAGAGGACTTCAAAGAAAAGGCACAACTCAACCTGAACTTTCTGCAAGAGTACCCAGACAGTGGACTTACGCCTCTGGCACACCAGTTCCTGGCACTGGCCTACCAGCAAGAGAACAACTTTGAAAAGTTGTTTGAGCACGGAGAAAAGGCCGTCGCGGAGTTGCCCACTAGCTACGTGCTTATGATCGAACTGGCCGTCGGCTATGCCGAAAGCGGTTCAGCCGATAAAGCGATCGCCCATGGACAACGTGGACTTGAGGTGTCCGCAGCCGGAACCAAGCCTGTCCAGTTGACCACTGCCGATTTCATCTCGAAAAGAGACAGTTTGCAAGCTGATGCAAACTACGCCATTGGCTTGTCCCGGTTGCATCAGAGCCTCAGCGGAGGAAGCAACAAGGACGAGTTTGTAGAGCAGGCGCGCGTCCATTTGGAGCAAGCAATTGAGCTGGATCCCAACCACGAACGCGCGTATTTACGGTTGGGACGAGTGTGCCTGACCCAACAAAATGCCGAGCAGGCCCTCGACGCCTTTGCCCGTGCAGTGGCGGTTGGAGGCCAAACTCAAGAAATTGCCCAGGGGCAGCTGGAGCAGCTATATACCTATATTCACAAGAAGACCGAAGGCATGGACGAAGTAGTTGCCAAGGGCAAGGAATTCCTGCAGCAGAAAAGCGCTGAAAAGGCAGCCAAACTGAAGGAAATCGAAGATCAGGAGGCTCAGCAGCTTACTCAGCCCGGAACCACCCCGGCGGCGACCGAATCGACAGAGGAACCTTTTACCCTACCGGAGTAGGCTATTGGCCTTCACAGGTTGGGGAAATCTTTCGTCTCAGGCACGGGATGACAGAGTTTTGGGGCTGGCCAACTCAATGAAATGGCTCGACCAGTGCGTCTTTAATCCCGTGTTTGAGACTCGGCGCTTTCAGAGATCGCGTGCGCTTCAATAGTTCTTTTTTCTCGACACCTGCCCTTGCACTGCGTCGGCTAACCCATTTCTGGGTTCAGCCACGGTCGCGTAGCTCCTCATCGAGATCATCTCACCAGCGCAGCGAGCAGTTGGAACAGCTCCAGGTCCGGTTGGACTATTCTTTCAAAGACCTTTCCCTACTCGACCATGCGCTGACCCACCGCTCATTCGCCCATGAATCTGGGAATCCGGGCGCCGACTACGAAGCCATGGAGTTCCTGGGAGATTCGGTGCTGGGTCTCACAATCAGCGAACACTTGTTTCGTGCCGATCCCAACCGCTTAGAGGGCGAACTCTCAAAACTCAAGGGGCTGCTCGTCTCTAAACCGGAACTGGCGGAGCTCTCGAGTCGTCTCGATCTCGGGAGCTTCCTTAGACTCAGCCACGGTGAGGAAAAGACAGGTGGGAGAAAAAAGAAGGCAATCCTGGCCGATGCCTTCGAGAGTGTCACGGGGGCCATCTACCTCGACGGGGGCTTCGAACCAGCTCAAAAATTCATCTTGGATCAATTTCGGGATCACCTTCGCCGGGCTGCGCGACAGAAGCTCGAGCTCAGGGACTTCAAATCTACCCTCCAGGAGTTGCTTCATGCACAGGGACTTCCGGGGCCAAGCTACAGGGTCGTGAAAGAGACGGGGCCGAATCACCGCAAGGTCTTCCTGGTCGAGGTTCGCTCGAAGAGGAGACTTCTTGGCCAAGCAAGTGGTCGCGCCAAAAAGGAAGCCGAACAGAGCGCCGCACAAATTGCCTTGGACGAGCTAGCCCGCGATTCGAAGTCGTGACTTCGTAAACGGCTGATTGCGACGCCAATAGACAGGCTCCTAACTAGTTCTCATCCGGGAACCCCCGTTTTTTCGGGCTCCATCAGCGATTTCCTGGACAATGCAGGGTGTCGGACAGTGACTGCCCTGCGTTTTAGAGGAGGGTTCGCAAGCTGGGCCTCGAACTCCCGCACCCCAATGGCTGGCTCCGACCTTCCTTTACAAGAGCAGGCGAGC
>CAUZIZ010000089.1:0-21468 GCA_963579905.1 Acidobacteria bacterium UBA6911
CAGTGTACTGGCCGCCAAGGGTGTCGTCGTATCGTCGCGTCCAGCGGCTAGGTGCTTGAAGCGGGGGGACATCGACAGCAGACCGGGGCCCGTAGGCGGATCGGTTGGTTCACGCTGATGGGACCGCACTCCAAAAACGGCTCATCTCACCCCACTCCAGCCAAGACAGAATCTCGCTAACCTATTGATAAGTAGGTTAGTCGGCACCGTTAATGTACGGATTTTGTCGGTTCACGACGGGGCGGATGCACCCTATACGAACCCTGGGACCGATACGGGACGTGTTAAACTTGAAAAAATCCTTCGTAACATACTTATAAATAGGGGTTTATGATTGGTGGGCCTAGATAGATTCGAACTATCGACCTCACGCTTATCAGGCGTGCGCTCTAACCAACTGAGCTATAGGCCCACGAGCGGTAAAGTATAGCTTAGCGCTGTCCGGGTTGACAAGAATCCATAGCCGGAGACCGTCGTCAGGGGACTTTACTGAAACACGTCTATCCGCTTGTTTGGCCTGGGTGGATGGATGCAGATAGAATGGGACTCGTGTCCCGTGACATCGGATCTCAACTGCCGTCGGATTTGGTCGCGGAGCTCTCCAAGGAGAGCCCTCGTCCAAGTGCGATTCCCTTGATCAGCGTCGATCAGGACGGTCTGCCTCATGTGGCACTCGTCTCCTATTTCGAGCTCTTCCTGGTCCGGGGGAAGTTCCATTTCTTCATTCACAAATCGAGCCGCACTACCAGGTTTCTGCGTGCTCGGCGTTCCTGTACCCTTGCCTTCGTGCACGCGGACTATGTCTACTATGTAAAGGGTCGGGCGCGCTGGCTCCACGATAGCGAACAAAGGTCGGTTTTCAGGCTTCAAGTGGAATCAGTGATGCAAGATTTTCCCTCAGTGGACGAGAGGAGTGTGTCCCTCAAACACGGAATCCACTTCGAAGGCGAAGAGGCGGACATTCAGGAGCAGATGAAAATTCGCGAGATGCTCAGATCTCAAAGTGTGGAGCCTACTGGCTGAAAGCGGCAACACTTGCCCTTGCCCGTTCGCTCTTGCCTGGAGGCCTTCGCAGTAAGTGGCGGCACGATCAGAGAACGAACGGTCGGCTCTGTGCTGACTGAGCAGGTCCAGGGCAAAGGCAAGGGAAGAGAGGACGCCAAACTGATCAAGGAAATGAGATTGAGCAGATGACCAAAGAGACCGATGTTGTCGTCATTGGCAGTGGACCTGGAGGATATACCGCGGCCTTCCGGCTGGCCGACCTGGGGATCAAGACGATCCTGGTCGACGCCCGGAAGGAGCCCGGTGGAGAGTGTCTTCACAACGGCTGTATCCCTTCCAAGGCCCTTCTCCATGTGTCAGGGCTGCTAGAGGAGATACGGGCTGCCGATCAATTTGGAGTCCGGGTCGCTGAACCGACGGTCGACCTCAAGACACTACGAGAATGGAAGAACAACCTGATCGGAAATCTGAGCGCCGGCATCCTCCAACTGGGAGGTCGCCGTGGTGTCGAGTTCGTCGACGGTCGAGCGCGATTCGAGGACTCCCAAACGCTGGTGGTGGAAAACGAGGACACCTCCAGAATTACCTTCAAGCACGCTATTCTTGCCACCGGATCCCGCCCGCTAAAGCTTCCCGGACTAGGTGCCGAGAGTAATCTGGTCATGGATTCTACCGAGGCTTTGGCCCTGGAAAAGATTCCCAAAACCCTCCTTGTGGTAGGCGGGGGCTACATCGGCTTAGAGCTGGGAACCGTCTATGCGGCCCTGGGCAGCAAGGTGACACTGGTTGAACTTACCGAGGGGCTGCTCCCGGGGGTAGATCGGGATCTGATACGCCCGTTAGAACGGCGAATCAAGCAGCTCTTTGAACAGGTTAGCTTCAACACCAAGGTGAGCTCTATCGAGGATCGGGGCGATTACCTGCAGGCCGAGTTTGAAGGCGATATCGATATCCCGCATGGCACTTTTGAGCGAATGTTCGTTGCGGTGGGTCGACGGCCCAATTCGGACAATCTAGGCCTGGAACATACGCGGGCGTCGATCGACAATCAGGGATTCGTCAGAATCGACGCGCAATGCCGAAGCGCCGAGCCCTGCATCTTTGCTATCGGCGACGTAGCCGGACAGCCGATGCTCGCTCATAAGGCAATGCGCGAAGGCAAGGTCGCGGCTGAGGTGATCGCGGGACAAGCCTCGAGTTTTGACAATCAGGCCATTCCAGCCGTGGTGTTTACCGATCCTGAAATATCCTGGTGCGGCTTGACCGAGGAGGAGGCGAAACGTGAGGGAAAGCAGGTCCAGATCTCGCGGTTCCCCTGGAGTGCATCCGGCCGGGCGGCCACTCTAGGTCGACTGGAGGGATTGACTAAGATGGTGTGCGAGCCTGGAACGGGACGGATATTGGGTGTGGGAATCGTAGGTCCCAATGCCGGTGAACTGATCGCCGAGGCAGTCCTGGCAGTCGAAATGGCCGCGGTGGCGGAAGATATGGGAATGTCCATCCACCCCCACCCCACGCTTTCCGAAACCCTGGGGGAAGCTGCGGAAGCTCTGCTAGGGCATGCTACTCACATCTCTCGCAAAGCGCCGCCGATCTCCGGAGGGTGACGACGGGACGGGCCGATGGCTTTGTCGCTCCTCCTCTACGTTACCCAGCATCGCCTCGTCGTCGCTTCGCGCCCTCGACACCGTCGCGCTCGCCACAAACGTGACCGTATTTATGAGAAACGGTGTACTTAGCTGTAACTTCCGACCGCCTCGCCCTCATCAGTAAAAGAATCGAAGACAGTGAGAAGCTTGGTAATGGCCAGAAGTTCCTTCAGCTTCTTGGTCAGCTTCAGCAACTTCAGCTGGCCTCCCGCATTGGTGACCGTGGTAAAGGAACTCACCAATTCCCCAATACCGGAGCTATCTACCATGCCCACGTTTCCAAGATTGAGTAGGATGTTCTTGCTTCCTGCGGCCAGCAACTCGCGGACCTTGTTCTTGATCTCTATGCTTCCTTCTCCGATCGTGATTTTTCCTGAAATGTCGAGGATTGTGACACCCCCTACTACTCTCTCCTCAATCTTCATCTTTCTCTCCTTTTAGGTTGTCCAGCCGCTTTTCCATTCGTACTTCGAAACCACCATCCGGACGATTCCGAAATCGGACATCATCCATGAAGGTCCGCACGTAGAAGATTCCACGGCCGCTTGGTTTAAGCAGGTTATCCTGATCGAGTGGATCAGGCAAGCTGGATATGTCAAACCCCTTCCCCTCATCCTGAACCAGAATCATTAGGCGATCGGGGCTAATCTTGAACCGCAATCCTACCTTTTTGGTCTCGTCTTGCTGGTTGCCATGTCGAATCGCATTGGTTACCGACTCCCGTACCGAAAGGCCAATCCAATAGCTTACGTCCTCCTCGAGACCAATCAACTTGGTGATGCTCAGGGCCAGTTCCTGAATCAGGTCCAGGTACTGGATGTGGCTTCCGAACGAGATTTCAAAATCTTCCTGGAGGCCGTTCTTCAGAAATTTGTTCACCACAGTTTTCCGCTTCCGATATTCCTTCAGGCGAGAAGCCGTCAAATCATAATGATGACGTTGAATCCTTGTCAACTCCAGCCATGAAACTCATAAATTATGCAGGCTAGACTTGGATGCTGAATCCACAAGCAAGTTTCGCACTGGGCGCGGCACGGTGTTTTCTGCTTCCTGGGTTTCGTCCGCTCCCGGTTGGGAAGAATCGCCATTGCGGTAGGTTCCAAATGCAAACGATGCTAATCTCCTTCAGGAATAAAGAGATGTTCGAGAACTCAGACTGCCCGTCCAAGAAAGAGGACACATTATGATTGACGCTCAACTTCAGCAAAGACTCTTGTCCCTTTCTACGCCTTTACTAGTCGATGCACGCTACCGGTTGGGACTTCCCGAAACCCATCTAGATGGTAGCATCCGGCCGGCTGTCCCCTTCACCCGTATGGCTGGAGTAGCCGTTACCGTCCGGCTCGAAAGGGCGAAGGATGAGTCCTCCGCCGACCTCGGAGCGATGATTCGGGCCTTTGAAGCCCAGACCAAGGGTTCTTTTTCGATCATGGTTATCCAGGTGCCCGAAGAGCTCAGCACCCAAGGGATCTTCGGTGAAGGGGCGGCTACCCTGGGCCGCAAGCATGGCTTCGTGGGCGCCTTGATCGATGGAGCAGTGCGCGATACCCAGGAACTCAAGGACATCGAGTTTCCGGCCTTCTCTCGGTTTATCTCCCCTGGCTATATCGTAGGCAAGGCCACAGCCGTCTCTGCTGGGGAGCCCCTCGCCATCGGAGGTCGGACGATCCATGAGGGTGATGCCATCATGGGAGATAACGACGGTCTTATCATCATCCGTCCTGATGAGTTAGGCGATGTCGTAGATCGTGCGGAGGCCATTAAGGATTGGGAAGCAAGGGTCCACGGCGCTATCGCCAAGGGGAGCAGCCACGAGAAGATAATGAGGATCGCCGGTGAGATGCCTTGAGCAGTGGTGGTGCAGTGAGCAGTGCGCAGTCGTGCAGTGGAAGAGTGATGAGTTTCGAGTTGCTCATTGCCAAGGGCACCATCTTGTACTAATGACCTTCCTCTGATCACTATCCTGTGATGTTCACTCTTCACTGACTTACTGCTCACTGACTCACTGCTCACTGACTCACTGCTCACTCCACGACTGCACAACTGCTCACTCAAAAAAGAACATGACCCACATCCCAACCCACCAGAATATCCTCAAGGCTGCCCAGAGAATCGAAAGCAAGGTCCTGAGAAGCCCCCTCATGTACTCGGATTCCCTTTCGGGACTGTCGGAGGCACGGGTCTTTCTGAAGTTGGACTCGCTCCAACCCGGCGGAAGTTTCAAGATACGGGGGGCAACCAATGCGGTCGCCCTTCTGGGCGAGGACGAGCGGCGTAGGGGAGTGGTGGCCGCCTCCTCCGGGAACTACGGGACCGCTCTGGCCTTGGCGGCACAAAGGGAGGGAATCAAGGCCACCATCGTCCTCCCGAAGAACGCTCCTTCAGTCAAGGTGGAAAGGATTCGCAAGGCGGGAGCCACGATTCTACGCCACGGGGATCACTATGGCGACAGCGAGCAGGAAGCAGTGCGCCTGGCGGAGCAGGGACTGGTTCTGATTCATCCCTTTGACGATCCCAGGGTTGTCGCCGGCCAGGGGACTATCGCACTCGAAATTGACCAGGATGCGCCTGCCGATCTCGATACGACTTTGGTCCCGGTAGGGGGTGGAGGTCTTATCGCGGGTGTGGCTCTGGGGCTTAAGCCTACGCGACCGAACGTCGAGGTAGTCGGAGTTGAGCCCCTTGCGGCACCCTCTCTGACCGCGGCCCTCAACAGTGGGAAACCGGTGCCGATCGAGCCTCTTCCGACCTATGCGGACGGACTCTCTCCCCGGTCCACCGGCGAGATCTCTTTCGAGGTAGCCCGGGAAAGGATAGATCGAGTCCTGCTTCTGACCGAGGACGAGATAATGGAGGGCTGCCGCTACTGCTTCAAGGAGTTGCACCTCGTAGTCGAGCCTTCGGGAGCGGCGGCTGTATCCGCCCTGATCGCCGGGAAGCTGGAGTCAAAAGGCCATTCCATAGCGATCGTGCTCTCAGGCTCGAACCTCGATCCGAAGTACTTTCCTCAAGTGATGAATTAGCCAACCCGCGAAGAATTATTAACCACTTCGGACTTATTGACCCTCGAGTCCTGGCGGTTAGGCTCGCCACCAAACGGAGGAACAGTGGACAAACCAAACACACCGCGCGTGCTGGCGGTACCCGACGAAAACCTCAGAGCGCTCGCCTGGATCGGGCCGATGCTGATGCTGCTGGGAGAGGCAATCGGCAGTGGGGAAATCCTCACCGAACCAATCGCTGGGGCCCGATATGGGGGCGCGCTGCTTTGGGTCATCCTCTTCACCGTCGTCACCAAGGCGTTCTGGAACGAGGCCATTGGAAGGGTCGCTCTGGCAACGGGACAAAACTTCCTGGAGGCGTGTTCTGGTATGGGGCCTCCCACGTCCTGGGTACCCTGGCTCTGGTTGGTTGTAAACGCAGTGAAAGACTTCCTGCTCCGAGGCGGAATCGTGGCTATCGGAGGACTGATCTGCTACGACGTCTTTGGGGATCTTCCGGCCTGGATGGTTCCCGGTTCGGCTCCTCCAGGCACTCCGGCCAACGAGGCCGCACAGAGTGTGAGCTGGACCTTTCTCAACTTTGCTTTGGTATGGCTGACCCTGGTCGGAGGGGGCTATCGCTTGGCGGAGTCTTTCAATACCGTTTTTTGCCTGGTCTTCACCGTCGCTTTGGTGGCGTGCGCTGTTTTCATCGTTCCCGAGGTCACAGGCGAGCTTGCCAGCGGCCTGGTACCGCGGATGGCAGACAGCCCCGATCAGCTGCTGGTCATGATGTCCTTGGCAGGCATTGTGATGGCAGGCTCGGGGACCATCAAATACAGTGCCTGGGCGGAAGAACGAGACATGGGGCTGTTCGCTCACACTCGAGAAACCGGTCGGCTGAGTCGCGAGCAGTTCCAGCCTACTTCCGAAGAAGAGGTCAGACGCATGCGCGGCTGGCTTCGGGTCAGCCGAATCAACATTTCTCTGAGCTACGGTCTCGGAATGTTGATCTGTCTCGCTACTTTCATATTGGGAGTCGGTATCCTCAGACCTGCGGGAGTCCAACTGGCGGGTGCTGGACTCGCCCGCGAGCTTAGCCTGATGATGACCCAGGTGCTGGGCCCCTGGGCTCGGAGCTTGTTCTACCTGGGAGCCTGGGCAGCCATCATGAGTACCGCTATCTCGATTTTCGATGGCTCCTCGAGAATTTTCATTCAGCCCTTCAGGGCTAAGTTGCCGGGTCTCTTCGCCCGGCTTAGCGCGAATCATTGGCAAAACATTGTCATGTCACTCATGATGACCGGTTCCTGGATCGTCTATGCCTTCATACCCAAACCGGTGACCCTGGTTCTGGTAATGGGAGCCATCGATGCTCCCTTGATCGGAGTGTTGATGATCACCTACGCCTTTCTGGGACGGCGTTATCTCCCGCAGGCATACCGAAGCGGTCCCTTCTGGTGCGTTTCAATGGTCTTGATCGGACTTCTCTACCTGGCACTGGGGATGTCGTACATGTTTCTAAAGGTCTAACCCTTAGATCTTGGATAACTTGGAGCTCCAATACCATGAAGAATCAGGTTCTTACACTCATCTTCTTTCTGACCGCGGCCAGCACTGCAGGATCCGATAACTGGCCCGAATATCGAGGCCCGAACCGGGACGGCTCATCCGACTCGGATAAGCTGCCTCTGCATTGGAGTGAGACCCAGGGTATCAAGTGGAAGACGGCGATTCATGGTCGCGGTTGGTCTTCCCCAGTGGTCTGGGGGAACCAGGTGTGGCTCACCACGGCAAGCTTGGACGGCAAGGCCCTGATTGTACTCTGCGTCGACCGCGAGAGTGGCAAGATCCTCCTGGACCGTCGGCTTTTCGACGTACTCAAGCCTCGCCCGCTGAGCAACTCCGCCAACAGCTACGCTACACCCTCACCGACCATCGAGGAGGGTCGAGTCTATGTCCACTTTGGCAGTTACGGCACTGCCTGTCTCGACACTCAGAGCTTCAAAACGTTGTGGCAGCGACGCGACTTGCCCTGTGATCACTGGCGTGGACCGGCTTCCTCACCCCTGCTCTGGGAGGATCTCGTTTTACTTCACATGGATGGAGCCAATGTCCAGTACGTAGCCGCCTTGGACAAAAACAACGGCAAGAATCGTTGGATCGCCTTCCGCTCCACTGACTACGGCGATCTGGAAGACGATGGCCGCCCTGCCGCCAGCGGAGATTGGCGCAAAGCGTACAACACCCCCTCCGTCGTTGAGTTCCAGGACCAGGTGCAGCTCATCAGCCCCAGTGCCAAGGCGGCCTATGCCTACAACCCGCGGACCGGTCAGGAGCTCTGGCAGATACGCCACGGCGGCCATTCTTCGGCGGCACGCACGGTACACGCCGATGGCGTGGTGGGTATCAACGTCGGCTACATCGGAGGTAAAGCCGAGATGTGGGGTGTCCAGCTCGGCGGTCGTGGAGATGTGACCGAGACACACGTACTGTGGAAGTATGTCAGAGGAGCGCCGAAAAGATCTTCACCGGTCCTGATCGATGGACGGGCATATATGGTCAGTAATGAGGGCGTCGTCTCCTGCCTCGACTTCAAGACAGGCCGCGAAATCTGGAAGGGAAGGATCGGCGGCAACCACTCGGCCTCGATCGTCTACGCAGCCAACCGTATTCACTTCTTCAGTGAAGAAGGCGTTGCAACCATCATTCGTCCGGGAGACCGGCTCGAAGTCCTGGCAACCAGTGAGCTCGATAGTGGATTCATGGCTTCTCCTGCTATCGCTGGCCAAGATTTCTTCCTACGCACGCAAACACACCTGTATCGAATCGACGGCGCTAATGCCGTGCCAGGGACCCGTTAGCCGCCCGGCTACTTTTCTTATTCAGCGAATTGACAAGGGATCACTTCTTTTCGTAAGTTGGAGCATTCTGCGGGAGGGGAAGCGGTTACATTGCAGATGAAGATTTCTATGTGTTCTCTACGTAGTCTAGGCCCTCTGTCCCTCTTGGTATTGATGACGTCGCTGCCGATGTTCGGAGTCCCTCGACCGATCGTCGAAGTGATCACTCCAGATGGCGCAAGCATGTTGGTTCCGGCTTCAGGCGATCGATGGGGACTGGCTGAAGGTACGTCTGGAAGCAGAGGCAATCCCATCTCAGTTCGGGACGTGAACGCGGTTTCCTTCAGGATTGGAGACAATATAAATCCGAGTTGGCATCTGGGCTCGACTGAATTGGGCTCCGCCAATCCACAAACAACGTTTCCTCGACCTCTGGGCCAGTTGGACGTTTTTTGTATTGGCTGTAATGGGCCCAAGCCATCGATGACCATCCTGCACTGGACACTCATGCCCCCTGGACGTTCCCAGGATGATGGTGGCTAGAGTGAGTCTGGGCGTCGATGCAACCGATCCTCAAGCGATCTTCCGCGACTCCAACTCGATTCTTGTCGAA
Organism: Acidobacteria bacterium UBA6911; assembly: GCA_963579905.1. Classification (GTDB taxonomy): domain Bacteria; phylum Acidobacteriota; class UBA6911; order RPQK01; family JAJDTT01; genus CAUZIZ01. Next base: position 9,092 of record CAUZIZ010000089.1, read on the forward strand.
ATCTGGTTTGTTTATCATATTCCTCCTGCCCCGCAAATCTCTTCCATCTCGAACACATATGCCACGGTCGGCAGCAGGATTACCATCGACGGTACAGGCTTCACCGAGGGGAATGTCGAGGTTCAATTCGACGGAGTAAAAGCAAAAGACGTTCAAATCATCGACGACACCACCATTCTCGTAGAGATTCCAGCCGACCTGTCCCTGGGACAGACGCAGATTACCGTGACCACCGGTGGAGGTACGACAAATCTGGCCGCAGGGCCAAACGGTCTGACCATCCTGGAAGCGGTACCCACACTTTCCGAGTGGGGACTGATCCTGATGGTGATTGGGCTCCTGGGGTCTTCGCTAGTCTTCCTGAATCGACGCCACCAACCACAAGTTCGAACCGAAGATTGATCGGTCCAGATCGATAGTCTTCAATCGCAGGAGCCGCCGCTTTCTCCCTGATTCTGGCACAAGTGCACCTTGATCGCGCCTGAAGTCTTATCCGCTGATACCCTGAAGGCCTCGGCGACTTCAGATAGTGGGAACCGGTGGGATACCAGCCGCGTGACATCCACCTTTCCGGATGCGATGAGATCAATGGCCGCACCGAAATCGGTGTTCATTCCCGTATAGGCGTAGCAGTGCGATCCTGTGAGGATTATCTCTGATTCTACCAGGCGTGCCAGATTGACCGGCTGAGGCGCGAAATACCCGGCAACCAAGACCACTGTCCCCCGTGGCCGGACGATCTCCAGAGCCGCGTCAAGGTTGTGTACCCCACCGACGGTTTCAATCACGGCATCCACCCCAGAGCCACGGGTCCACTCGTCCAAGTATTCCACGAGGTTTTCTTCTCCAATCTGAACGACGTGGTCTGCACCTAGCTCCCTGGCAAGTCGCGCCTGCTGATCGTACTTGACCGTAATCAGGCTCTCTCGGACTCCCGCCAGCTTCGCCGCCATCAGAGAGAACTGCCCGATTGTCCCTCCTCCGATGATGGCTACCCGATCCTGGTAGGTGAGGCCAGCCTGCCCCACGGCCCTCAATCCGACGGCCAGAGGTTCAACCAGAGCACCCTCTTCGAAACTCATATTTTCGGGAAGCTTGAAGAGGCCGGAGACGTGAGCGGTCGTATACTCGGCGAAACCGCCATGAGTTTCATGGGAAACCCACTGTCGCTGGGAACAGTGGTTATAGGCGCCTCTCCTGCAATAGACACAGCTCCCGCAATGTGAAAAGCATTCGATCGTGACCTTGTCTCCAGGTCCGACTTCGCTGACACCTTGCCCCACTTCGACGACAACCCCACAGGTTTCGTGACCCAGGGCTAGGGCATGTGAGGGCTCCCAGTGGCCCAGGTAGCAATGGAGATCACTGCCACAGATTCCGGTTTGCCGCGTGTCGACAGTGACGTATCCGGGTGCGGGAGGCTTGATTTCAACCTCTCGCATACCGATTTCTCGAATGCCACTGTATATAGCCGCTTTCATAGTCTGCATGGATTGCATCCTCGTATGGCCTCCTTCTCTTCTCTTGCCCTTTGCCTTTGCCCTGATCCCATCCCTTGGTTCCATCAACCAGAACTTTTCAGGGTCATATCGTGTGTACGATCCGGCGCGGCCGGAGGCGACGCTAAGCTGAAACTTCATTCGGAACTCGCACCTCCAGGTCGCCCAATAATGCGAAACGTGAGGAAGCCTGAAGCGCGAGCGAGGGTTTGGAGGGCAGCGCACTGGGGGGACGAAGAGGCCTGAGGCGCGGCAAGCAGCCAAGCCGGGGAGATTCGGGGTGTTCCCCTACCCCTCGCTTGCGCTTCAGGCTTCCATGGCTCGGGAAGTTTCTTTCTCGAATGGGGCCAGGGCTTCCTGGAGGCGGGATCTCAACCCTTCCAATTTACAAAGGCTTTTGCGACACCCTCTATTCTGGATCATTCGAAGTTTCCTTCTCGAGTGGGGCCAGGGCTTTTGGGGGCGAGACCGAGCGATCGGTTCGGTCACTTGACGAACGAACTATGAGGCGTTCCCGAGTGACACTTGATCATCCAGGGATAGCTGTCGGTGACATAGTAGCCATATTGACCGCCGACCGTCATGCCGTTGCACTCGTCAAGATCACCGGCGTCCGCGAACTCATAGTCGTCGACGTAGCTACCATCGTACGTACCCCCGGGGCCGTTCTGCCCCGTTGGTCTGGTTCCCGACTTCAGAGAATAACCCGAGATAGCCTTGCGGACCTGGGCGCCATCCAAAAAATAAGTCCCATAAATGGGAAAGCCGTCGGCCGCAAATCCGATGACCGGGGATCCGCTGGATCCAGGGTTGTCATCGAACATCGCCATTGGGTTGCCGTGGTAGTGATAGGTCCCGTCCGGTTGAGTATGGGCATTGTGGGCGTCCGCCCCGAAATGGTGGTCGGTCCCCAGGGGATCCAGCAGCCACGGGTCGGTATCCCTGCAGCCGATCAGAACATTCCCATCAGCATCCGCCATGGGATTGTTGGGATCGTAGCAACCGGCCGATAGGAGATCCACGACTATGCCATTCAACATCACGGCATTGAAGCGTGTCTGCCGCAGCTGTGTAGCCGTGCCGGCGATCGTCGGATTGCGTGGAATGGTAAATGAGCGTGCCACCTCGGCAACATTGCTCCGAAACTGTGCACTCTCGTCATTGAAGTCGTGGTTTGGAATCGAGTTCGACGACAGCACACATTCGGACGCCTCGGACGTCACGGAGATGTCGGCGGCAAAGCCCAAAGACCGCTTGATGTCCATTACGTTAGCTGTGTACTCCCCTGCAAAGCTGGCACAGTCCGCACTCCGCTCGGTGAAGATCTGATCGGTGATATCGCCACCGCCCGCGTTGCTACTAGCCGAGGAGAAAAAAACACTGCCCACTGACAGGTTGCCACTCACCGGGTTCTGACCCAGGGTTATCGCGGCTACTTCAGCACTACAATCGAAATCGGCCCATCCGAAGCCAGCAGGCAGTCCGCCGATGACCTCGTCGAAGAAGAGGCCTCTACCCTGACTACTGCCCGCTTGGATTGCCTGACCCCGGGTCAACGTGCCTGGCTGTCACGGTACTCCAAACTGCAGGTGAATCCGCTTCCAGTGGTATCCGCGATCGCGATCCCATTCCTCGACTCAGCCTTTTCTGAAAAGTTGACAGTGAAACGTAGGGTTGCCGCTGCACTGAAGCCTACCCATGCCGCTAGATATCCGCCCAGGAAGAATGCGGTGGGGATATAGGGTGCATCACGTTCCCTACGTTTTCGGTTGATCGCCGCAAACAACAGGATCATGGGAGTCGCCGTTGGTGTCATCATGGCGATCATCATCACGACCCACATGACGAACATCATGAGAGCCTCGAGCCTAGGGCATGACCATGCTCATGTCCATGCCCCCCATCCGCCAGGCTAGATATATGGTGTAGACCCAGGAGAGACCTGCGACCACGCCGAGCGCCGAGACGACGATCCACCGGTCCCTCTTCAGGGCAGACTCCAAGCTGGATGACTCGGACATCGCGGCCTTGCTTCGAAGTGTGATAGGCGAGGACGAACGTTAGGGCTGATTGGTCCAGGTCGGCGTAGCGTAGACGGCAAAGCGAATGGGGTGCTCGAAGCTGACGTCCCCATGGTCGAAACGCATCGATCCAGTGGTGCCGATGTGCCCATCGTCCCAAATAAATCCGCCAGATGGATAGACGATGTAAACGTTCTTATCTTCACCACTCATGACGTCTTTCAACGGTGCCATCTGAGCTTGGGCTACGTCTGGGATACTGAAACTCGAGTGGTTGCCGTCCACCTTCATCTCGATCTTGGTCGGGATCGGCCCCTCCACCGAGTAGAGTGTCCCGCCTATAGCCTCCCAGGGCATGCCTCCGGCCTGACCTGAGTAGATCATTTCCAACCCCTGCACCTGTTCTGGGGTGGCCGATTCGTCGATGAACATGACCGCCTGGCCATGACCCTCATGGATTGCCTTCGGCCATTTCACTCCGATGACGACTCGGGTCCCCGTCAGATCGGTGTCCCCATAATGGCCTTCTATAACCTGATAGCCGAGAAGTGCCTGGCAGTTCCCAGAGTCTGAATACCCTTGAAACTGGCACCCACAACCATGATTTCAATTGCACGTTTCCAGATTGTGCACCTTGATGCTATTGGGTTCGCTCAGGTTACCACGTATCGCCAGGCCAGAGCCAAGGTAGCGTGCTCCAGCAACCAAAATGATCCATCGAGGTCGCGAAGCGACGTACGAGGCCCGGGCAGCACACCTGGGTGACGTTCCCTCAAATATCCGCCAGATGTTCGGTCGCGTCGCCGAACCGGTCGAGCGACACCCCCATGCGATCCATGAGCGAAAGATATAGACTGCACAAGCGGCGGCGGTCATCGCCCTGGTCGAGATAGTCCAACGTCCGCCCCGACGCGATCGTGCCGCCACCTTTCCCTAGAAGCAGGACTGGCAGTTCATTACTGTCATGTTTGGCGCCATACATCATGTTCGATGTAAAGAAGATCATGCTGTTTTCCAGCAGCGTTCGAGGACCCTCGTCAACCTCCGCCAGCTTGTCGCACAAATAAGCCAAGTGCTCGACATGAAATTGGTTCACGCGTTGGTACCCATCCTTTCCCACGTTGCCGTGCGACACGGAATGCATTCCCGTACGGACATCAACTTGCGGAAACGTAAATCCCGATTGGTCGTTGTTGAACATGAAGCTGATGATCCGCGTCTTGTCCATGCGGAAGGCAAGCGTGATGATGTCCAGCATCAACTTGAAATGCACGCTGGCATCGCTCGGCAGTCCCGACTCGGGGCATTTCATGTCCGGGTCCATCAATGTCGGTTGCCAACCCTCACCGTGACTTGTGTCTTGTAGCCGCGCGATCCGCTGCTCCAGTTCACGTATCGAATGCAGGTATTCGTCCAGCTTGCGGTGATCGGTGCGGCTTACGGCACCTTGAAGACGCACAGCATCCTCGCGCACTGCATCCAGGATACTCCCTTTTCGCTCCGCATCCGCTGCGCTGAAGAGACGGTCGAATGCCGCGGACGGGTAGATTTCTTTGGGTACGGCCTGAGTCGGTGAACTCCAGGAGATCGCTCCGCCATAAAGGGCCGAATACGGGCCGATCAGCCCCAATCGCGGCTGTTCGGTGCCCAGCACGAGGCTGGGGAGCGGAGTCTGGTGGCCGATTCTCTTTGCCATCACCTGATCCATGGTCGTCGCGACCCGGACCTCCGGCACCCGGAGCGCCTTGGCGCCGGACAGAATATTCGGACACTTGCCTTCGTGTAGACCGCCGGTCTTGTGCGGAATCTCATTGAAAAGGCCACGGATTGCGAGCAGGTTTGTTTTGTGCCGCTCCAGTGGCGAAAGACTCTTGGACAACTTCATCTCGGCGCCCGCACCCTCGGCATGCCACGCTTCAGGCAAGACTCCGTTGGACATGAACAGCGCGGCGAAACGCCGCGGCGCCTCCGACACATTACTGGTGGCTGAAGCGGGCACTCCCCATGCATTGATCGATTCGAGCCAAGGCAAGGCAATGCTGGCGCCGACACCCCGCAGCAGGGCCCTTCGAGAGATCGGATCGCGGAAAACGGTCTCACTCATTGTCGTTCTTTCTCCGGAAGATTCCCGGCGCCACGGCGGTAGCGAAATTGTTGGCTGTTGACGAGTGTTGCCACAAGGACCGAAAATCGGCCCTCATTCTCCTCAAGCTTGTTCATCATTCTATCTACAAGTTGCTCGTCCGCAAGCAGAATCGTGCGGCCCAGCGCGTACCCGACCAGCTTCTCGCATAGATTTCGGCGAAAGGTGTTGCGCCGCAACCGCAGGAAGTCCCGCAGTCCCGCTAGCCCCTCGAAGCGTTCGCCGCCCTGTACGCTTCCGCGAAGATCCAAACGCCGCCCCCCGCTATCCGTTGTACGGCGACGACCGATGGGATCGAATCCTTCCAACGCAAAACCGTACCCATCAAACTTGGCGTGACACGAAGCACACCCTTCATCCTCTCGATGACGGGCCAGCCGCTCGCGCAACGTCAGGCCGTCGCCGCTGTCTTCCTCGGTCGGCAGCTCCGGAACGCTCATCGGCGGAAGGGGTAGTTTCACGCCGAGTACCGAGTGATGGATCCAAACGCCGCGTCGCACGGGGCTTGTCCTCAACGAGTCGGAAAATCGAGTGAGCATCGCCGCCATCCCCAGCAATCCACCGCGATCCTCCCGCGCTACCTTCTCTGCCTGCCACCACGTCTGGTCGTCCTGAACGTAATAGGGAACCTCCAGCCCGTAGTGTTGGGCGAGCAAGCGGTTTACCAAGGCATAATCGGCAAACAGAATTTCGTCTACTGAGCGGTCGTCGCGGACAATCTTCTCAAGCAATCGCACGGGCTCCTCGTGCATTGCTGTGCGCAAATCGGCGGTGAATTCTGGAAACCGTTGGGGGTCGGGTCCCTGGTGACTCGCAAAGTTGGCGAATTGATACATCTGCCCGAAGAACTCCTCCACAAAACGTCGCACTCGGGTGTCCTTGAGCATTCGGACGGCTTGAGACGTGAGCTCCTTCGGGTCACGCAGGCGCCCGGCATCGGCCACCCGGCGCAACCTAGGGTCCGGCGGCGAAGCCCACAGGAGGTAACTGAGGCGGACTGCCAACTCGTGGTCGGTGACTGGAGACGCTTCATTCGATGCCGGTTCACGTTCGATACGGAATAGGAAGTCCGGCGAAGTCAGGATGCGAACCATGAGGGTACGCAGGGCTACGTCGCGATCCATCTTCGGCTGCCGGGCGGTCTTCTCATAAAACGCTCGCAGCTGCGCCGCCTCCGACGATTGCAAAGGCCGGCGCCACGCGCGCTCGGCGAAGCTCACCAGTCCCTGGAGCTGCACGGGTTCGATCTTGCGATATTCTCTTTCCCACTGCTCGAGATCGCGTCGGATCCAATGGTAAATGGCCAAGGCATGATCGACACTCGCCGCCTGCCACCCCTTTCCAAAAAAGTCGATGAAAAATCCTCGGCGAATTGTCTCTTCAATTTTGTCGTCGGGAAGGGTGATCGCGTCATTCGGATTCGTCGCTCCCAGCCCCTCGATCAGATTCGTCCGATTTTCGTGTTTGAAGTTGTCGAGGCTTAGTCGCGGAACTCGGCCGACGACCCAAAGATCCCGATAAAGTTGATCCCACTCGCGGCGCTGTTTGTCGTCCAGCACAAGCCGTCGCAGCGGTGCGTCGTAGCGGTGGGCGGTGAGAAAGCGGAGATTACCAAACCCGTCCGTGTTGGTGTGATATTCAGGCTTGATGCGCGACAACAGATTGTCTGGGTCAAACCGATGCCGGTATTCTCGGACGAACGACGGCGTCCGAGGACCACGGAGGTCGCCTTCGGACCCAACCGCCACGTTGGGGCGCCAGGCAAATCGCGAGCGGTACCACTTTTGAAACTCGCCGTAGGAGGCCAAGACACGAATTTGCTGATCTCCCCCCGTGCTCAGGATCGGTTCACCCGGCCAGAGCGCGGGCAACGCCGACGGCAGGTCCCCGTCACGCAACATCGCCTGGCAAAAGTCCATCTTCCGCGCGTTGCTCTCTCCCAGCCGCTTGACGCTGACCAGCTCCACGTCAGCCTGTAGCGTCCAACCCGCCAAGTCAAGAGCGCCAGTGGCGGGCAGTTCGATGCTGTGGACCGCCGGTGCGATGAACACCAAGGGGAGATCTTTCAATTCCTGATCGGGCGGATGTTTGCCCCAGGGCAGGCCCTCAAGTTGCTTCGGCGCGTGCCGTGCGAGCCAATCGTAAAGCCGTATCGGGCCGAGCGGCTTTTTCTCTGGGTCCGGCGAGCCGTCCGGTTCTTTCTCTGGCTCCGGTGCCACGAAACGCAGATCCCGAAAGAATATCTTCCCCTCGGCATCGCCCACCTGCGTTGTCAAAAAATGAATGCGGACAGGCTCTTTCGTTTCTCCGGTCAAGGGCTTTGGCAACTCGAGACTAACAGTAATCTCGTTACTGACGTCGACATCCTGCGGCCCGCCCAGATTGTCGCAGAGCAATTTCTGCCACCCAGTTACCCGACCGGGGACTCCATCGCTGCCGTCAATCAATGCTTCCTGGAAAACTACCCGCACACGTTCTCGGACGGCATCGAGACCGCCGCTATCGCTCGCCTTCCTAACCGATTCGACCGACACACTTCGCCAAGCGTCTTGCAGCGTGTGGAGGATCAAGGTCGGATGTTCCGTCTCCAACAGCATCCAGATCGACTTCAAATAGTTCGCGCTCAGTTTCCACTGGCGGGCGGCATCGTCCAACGACGTCAGTGGCGAGCTGAGCGCCTGTCGATGCTCGAACTCCCAAGCGGCCGCGTAGTATTCCGCGGGATTGGGATGGAGGAACTCGTAGCGCGCGTTGATTCGCTCCGAGAGCAGAGCGATTGCCTTGCCGGGACGGTCGTTGGCCGGCTCGTCAAAGAAAGCGATCGTTCCATCGGCAGGAAACAGCGCATGGGAGGCGATCCGCTGTGCCGCATCCACATAATTATCCAATAATTCGGCTGACAGCGTCAGCGATTGCCCGGTGTTGGTGAATCCCTCGCCCGCGGCACCTTCGCCAGGAAACTCACGGGCGGGCCGCAGGTCCACTCCAGTCAAATCATGAATCGTGTGGTCGTACTCGGCATTGGTCAACCGCCGCAGCAGCACGGGTCCTGGGTCCCCGGCATAAACCTCGGCCAAGTGTGCGAAGATATCCTGCAGTGCTTCGGTGGCTCGTTTCCGCTCCGCATTGCCTGGCTGGGCCGCAGCCACCGGGGGCATCTCCCGCTGTTCCAAACGACTGAGCACACGCTTCCATTTGGGATACGCGTCGGCAACCTGCGACGTCTTTACGAAAGCTTCGAGGTTCAAGTCGGCTTCCGCCTGGCTCGAGCCATGACAGCCGCTGCAATACTTCCGCACTAGCGGAATCACGTGCGAATTGAATTGCTGATCGGTAACTTCAAAATTCGACGGCGGTTGGCCCACGGTGGGCACCAGGACGAAAGCCGAAACCAACGCAACTCCCAAACCTTTTTTCACGTGGGGCCAAGTTTGGGGTAAGCGATACGAAAGATCAAGTTCCCGATTCCCCCCGTTAGGGCCTCTTGAAAGGCCTCTTCCCGTTAGACCTAGTGCAGCGCGGCATAAGTTCTGAACCAGTGTTTAGCAGCCCCTGGTCGAGTAGGCGGGGTGCTCCCAGCGATTGGCAAGCCGGTAGGTGGAGGGTTTCCAGCTTAGCCCTTTCGGTTGCGAAGTGGGTTCACAGTTCCACCCCCAGGACACGCGGCCTCACCAGTTGCCACCCACGCCCCTCTCAGAACCGGACAAGCGGCTTTCCATACAGCTCCTCGGGAGCCATTCAGGGCCGACTCCGGGCAAACGGACTGAGATCATGAACCCTCCGAACCAAGGGCCAACCCACCCAGCTGAGAGCTTGAAAATATTGCTCCCAAGTGTGGCTGCGTCGGTTCAGCCACTTAAACAACCGCCGCATGAACTGGATTCTGAAAGCCTTGCACCTTGGCCCATTGTCGGTGATGAAGTAATAATTCAGGTGTCCCACCAGTTTCAGCTTGGCTAGCCGCAGCAAGGCTCCCGTCTTCAGACGGTGGCGGTGCTTCTTGAGCCACTCCGTGTGTTTCTGCAGGCTCGCACGAATCTTCTTACGCGACGTCTGGCGCTTGACCTTGAAGTAGCCTTTGCGGCTGATCCCAGAGTAGTGGGTAAAGCCGAGAAACTCAAAGGTCTGTAGATTCTTGCCCTTCCGCTGGGCATCTTCGCGGGCAAAGCGTCCAAACGCCACCAGTTGCGTCTTGGACTCAGAAAGTGCCAAGTGGAACTGCTCCAAGCGCCCCTTCAGTTGCCGCAGAAACTCTTGAGCTTCATCGCGGTGCTGAAAGCACACCAGGAAGTCGTCCGCATAGCGAAACAGATACACCTCCCCTCGACAGCTCGGCTTGAAGCGACGCTCCAACCATAGATCCAGAACATAGTGCAGGTAGACGTTCGACAGCAGGGCCGAGAGGCTCCCCCCTTGCGGGGTTCCTTCCTCGCTGGCCCGCTCCAATCCATCTTCCACCACGCCGCTCTTGAGGATTCTCCAGATCACACGCCAGACCAATCGTCACCTGATCGCTTCGCGGATTTTGCAAGGAGATGCCGGTGTTGATCGCAGAGGTCTTCAGCATAGGAGCGACAAACTCTGGCAGCGCGCCGCCGGAGGCCACTCCGATGCCGCTGTCGAAAAACACGACGCCTGACAGCTGTCTATCCGAGCTCAACGTTGCAGATCCTGCCTGCAGAGGTCCCAGGACATCGGTGCTGAGGATACGCATGCCAGAGGCGGGAATAGTCACATCCACCTCTTCCTCGGGCAGAACCACTCCGTTGAGGTCGATGCCGCTCAGGGGCTCCCCGTCGTCGTCTTTGAGTAGGATCGTTGCTGCGGACGCCGATATGTTGTCGGGATTGACCAAAAAGAACTCGCTGGAAAGCTGGGCCGTGCCCGCCCCCAGGATCTGAATTTCGGCTGCAGAAGCCATCCCTCCGTCTCCGAATTGTGCAAAATACAGCGGCGAGACGGCAACGACACTCAACCTCACTGAGCCATTAATGACTTCCCAGGTCAGTCCCGGGTCGAGTGCTGGCAGGCCGGTACAGGTCTGCGCCGCAGGAGGGTAGTTGGAAAAACTTCCCTCGGTGGGCCCATCCACGATCAAGAAGCTCTCGTCCCCAGTGGGCACGAAGTCACCGATCACTGAAACGGAAAGAGTTCCGTCTAGACTCAAGCTCTCCATCTCTTCCGTCCCCACACGCAACCTGTCGAAGGTGTCAGACGCAGAGAGCTGCATGCTCAAATCACCCATCGTTGTTTGGGTATATTTCCCGGTGACAGTGATACTGCCGATAGGGCTTCCCACCTGGAATAGTCCAGCATTCTGGACATCGCCCTCGATAGTTTCGGATCCCGAAAACTCACCGGATGCCTCGTTGATCAGTTCGGCGCTGCCCTCCAATTGGATCGTTCCCCCATTCCAGGTGACCGTACCTGCATTGGTAAACTCGGCTCCGTCCTCCACTAACAGGACCGCCGAGCCATCTTCCGGTTAACTGAGCGTCATGGTCCCTTCGTTCCTGAGGGTGGAAGCGTCACCCAGATTGATGGTTCCACCACTTTAGATGACAGTGTCATCTCCGGAGCTTGTTTGCGGCCTCGACGCACTGCTATCCGACGGAGCCCCCAAGATAATGACGGCCAGGTTGCCCTGGACGTCCACGGTGCTTGTTACGTCGGCAGAGGCCGCTGCGTCGATCTGAACCGTGGCCGTCAAGGCCTGTCGAGAGGAGACGGCTGCGCGGAAGTGCCAGTGGGAGGCCCAACCCAGACTCGTTGCCAGATTGTGGCCGCTCCCCTGATAATGGAGGTTGTCTCCGGCATCCAAGGAGTCGCTCCCCTGGTTCTCGGAGGGCTTGGTGAGAGTGACTAGCCCGTTGATCTCGACATTGCCGTCTGTCTCTAGTTCAACATCAAGACGGGCCGAGGAAATCGTCATCTGGCCAAGATTCCTGATCTTTCCGTCTCCGGAAACGTTGCCTTGAATAGTCAGGGATGAACCCAAAGAGGGTTCTCCAGAGTCATTGATCAACAGTCCGTTTACCTGGCTGGCCAGCCTCAGAATAAATTGCCCGCCCGGAATTCTCAAGGTTGTGTTGGCGCCCAAAACAGGCTTGGGACCTCGTGTGCCTGAGGAAGCCTGATGGTTCCACTGTTCGCGGGTATCTCCGCATCATCGTCAGAGCCAGGAACTAAAGGTGGATCCCAATTGCTGCGATCGGAAAAGTCGTTGTCACTCGCTCCGCCCATCCATATAGCTGGCCCCATCGCGGCGCCGGGGCAGTTCACTTGAGCCAGCACTTGCGCCTGGTCCAGCTTCGAGTCCCCGATCTGTGGATCGGACAATACGGCTGAGGCCTGATTGAGGATAAGTGTCTGATCAGGAACCCGCTTGACAAAAACCAGAACGCCGACGGTGCGTGTTTGGCCGGGTTCCAAGCTTCCTGTCCAGGTGATCTTTTCCTTAGCTGGATCGAAGACCCACCCTCGCTGACCTCCCCGGCGAAGGCGGTACTTTTTGGGAGGACATCTTCTATGGTGTAGTTGATAGGGTTTCTGCGCTCCGAGGTGTTGGTGAGACGCATGGCGTAAACGACCCGGTTCTTCCAGCAGCGGTAGATTATGCGCAGCCACTTGAAGGCCAAAGAGCGCACCGCGACGTGATGATCTTTCCCTTGGCTGACCTGCATCTGGTAGAACGCTTGCGCCCAGGGGCACCAG
>CAUZIZ010000090.1:0-21310 GCA_963579905.1 Acidobacteria bacterium UBA6911
GCTCAGCTTTGCGCCAGATTTGGTCGCGAACGATTGAGCGAAACCGCAGGCGTAGCCAGGCCTACGTTGAGGATTTCGCGATTGAGGAGCGGCCGAATCTGGCGCAAAGCTGAGCGCCAACTCTGCAAAGTTTATTCTTGAACGAACTCTAAGGGTTGACCGATCGAATTTTTTGACTACATTGGGGGGGGCACAGTAAAGCGGAGGTCCGAGAATGACTTTTATCATTTGTGAACCCTGCATCGGGACGAAAGATTCGGCATGTGTAGACGCTTGTCCGGTCGACTGCATTCATCCGCGAACCGACGAATCGGACTTCGATCCGGAAACCCAGTTGTATATCGATCCAGTGGAATGTATCGACTGCGGGGCCTGCGTCCCGGAATGCCCCGTGGAGGCGATTTTTCCAGAAGACGAAGTCCCTGAACAGTGGGAAGAATATATCGAGATCAACCGTGCCTGGTACGAGGGTAGGGAATAAGGACTCCTGTCCAGGTTGGAAATAGAGGCCTTCGTCTGAAGTCGAGTAGAACCGGTCTCCAAGTCGGCTGGGTAGAAGGCCTGACCTGACCTGGAGAGCGGCTCTGCTGAAGACTTATTTGTTCGCCTGGCCCACCGGTATGCTCGACATCTGCAGCCCCAACTGGGTTCGCAGCGCAGCGATCACGACAGGTATGTCGGAACTGATCACCACGGTTCCAGTAAAGTCCTCTCCCACATCTAACGGAAAATACTCCTGGATAAACTCAGCGATCTGTGCCCCCGATGCCAGAAAAATGTTTTTTGTTGCGATCTCAGCACCCGCTTGATTCAAGAGGCCCAGTGAAACTCTAGCGGTTTCATCGAGGGGCGCCGAAATTGCGACAGCGGTGTTGAAACCTGCGTCACCTCCAACCCGAGAAACGAACGTATTGGCCTCCGCGGTTGGGGCCGCATCCCCAATGCCCGCCTCAAACAGAATGTCTCCGCCCTGTGAGAACTGAAAGATCGCGCTCCCCCGAACGGGGTGGCTGGTCTCGGCACGGGCCCACCCGGTCTTTATCACGGGTCCACCCAGGGTCTGGACCTTGATAGAGGCTCTCGGGGGGATGGAGAAGGGGACGGTCGAAGTGTCTCCTGCGAAGTCTTCTACTGGAAGCTCGAGAGGGCTCCCATCCCGACCCAGGAAGAAAAGATTTCCGGTCGCAGTCTCATCAGAGGTGTTGACAAGGGTAAGAAGTGTGGTCTGAGATCCGGTAGCTGGATCAACGCCATCGGCAATGAACGGAAAGAAGACTCCCAGTGAGGCAGAGTAAACCTCAATGGTGTCTTCGAAGAGGATAAACAGAAAGCCGTTGGCTGCTACCAATGATTCTACGCCGGGACGGTTGATGCTCCAGAGCAGGGCACCCGTCAACGCATCGCGCGCCCTGATGCGATCGGTGGGCGCGTGATAGTAGTAGACTACGTTGTTGGCAAGGAGTCCGTGTTCGATCCCTGGTGAAGACTCGGAGACCTCCCAGAGGGGGTCACCGGTATTGGGGTCGTAGACCCTTATCGTTCCGTTGCCGCGACCATCATCAGATAGGAACACAAATAATTGACCGTAGGCGAGGGCTATGCTGGGCGAATGCGAAAACTCTGCCAAGGTACCCTGGAAGCCAGTTTCCGTCAGGCTATCTTCGTAGTTTTGTCTGAGAATGGCCCCAGTCTGGGCGTCCAGCGTGCTGACGGTTGAGGTCTCCCGATCGCTCACGAAGACGAATTTTTCAGTCGCGATAATGTTGGAATGATCGCCTCCTACGGCAGGTGTGCTCCAGACTTCGGCGCCTGTCATTAGATTCAGAGCGTACAACGTTCCCTCCGACCGCAGCACGTAGGCTCGTTCGCCAAACGTCGTGATCGGAGCCTTGGCAGTAGTGAAGTTCCACTGCCAGAAAATGGTTCCATCCATGCTGTCTCGAGCGACCACTTTGCTCTGCCCGTGGTATAGCGCGAGGTCGTCGTTCACGATGGGGAATCGCCCGGTGGTGCTACCTACTGAAGTGTCTTCCCACAGCTGCGCACCCGTGGACAGGACAATCCCCTTGACCGTGGTCGTTGCCGGTCCGCCCAGCAGCACCACGCCGTCCGCATAGGCCGGAACATAGGATAATTCTTCACCCCCACTTAGGAATCCGCGCAGCCACTGCCGAGTCCCGGCTAGGTCGTAGAGATGATACTGAGTAAGTACCCCAGGTTCTCCTACCAGGAAAGACTCCTCAGTTACAATGAGAGATCTTGCGCTGTTGACCTCGTTCAGCTCAATCGTGTGGAACAACTCCAGGGGTGGTTTGAAATTTCCCATGTCCGAGTTGAGGTAGGTTCTTGAGTTGTTGTAGCCAGCCGTATACTGATCTCCCACATTTTGCCCGAGCGCGATCGGGGAACATAGGCACAGTAACAGAAGCAGACCGGTTCTCCTCCTCATCTGGAATCCTCCCTTGGGACGGTTTTGGTTGCGTGCTCCATCCTGAAATACGATGTCATCGAAAAATAAGCCTTACCTGGTGCAGACGAAGCGCCAGAAAGCAGAACGATGCAGAATTGTTGTCGCTCGAAATCACCACCATTCTCATCGCACTTCCGACCGGGAAACATTAACTGAAAACATTAGGATGCAGGGTCGATTGGAAAAGTCGAACCCGCAAATCATTCACTGATTTTATCAGAACCCCGGTGTCTTTACTTCTAAGCTGCAGCTTCATTCGGAACTCGCACCTCCAGGTCGCCCAACAATGCGAAACGTGAGGAAGCCTGAAGCGCGAGCGAGGGGGTGGAGGGCAGCGCAATGGGGGGACGAAGGGGCCTGCGGCGCGACAAGCAGCCCAGCCGGGGGGATTCGGGGTGTTCCCCAACCCCTCGCTTGCGCTTCAGGCTTCCATGGCTCGGGAAGTTTCGCTCTCGAATGGGGCAGCGCAGCGGGGGCGGGACAAACCTGAAACTTCATTTGGCTCCGGCGGATCGACGTGGGTTCGGTCTCCAGGCCGAAGTATGCATCTTTTCGAGCCTATGGCTCGATACACGGCGAACCCACGGCCGGGACTCCAAGTTTCCTTCTTGAATGGGGACAGGGCTTCCTGGGGGTGGGACTGACCTGAACGTCGAATGGCGAGGCAATCATGAAGAATCTCCGGTTGGCAGAGCCGTGACCGTGAGGGAGCGGGCCCTGATCAGGGGCCGAACCTGACAGCTCCGCTATGGGACGTCTGCCCTTCGGTCTGCTAGAATCGGTCTGGGCAGGCCGCTTTCGAGACATGCGACCCAATCAACTTCCGATTCCCTCTCACTTCGAACCTGGCAGCGTGGCATCAGTCTGGCGTGTTCCGTACCAGGAGCGCTCCTATCAGGCACAGGATTGGAGAAGGAGGCACGGGATCCAACTTGCAAGCAAGGACACGGTAAAGGTTTGCCTGGTCGCTATAGACCTGCAAAACACATTCTGCCTGCCCGACTTCGAACTGTTTGTGGCAGGTCGATCGGGAACCGGGGCCGTGGACGACAATCGGCGCCTGTGTGAGTTCATCTACCGCAATCTGGGAGTGGTTACCCAGGTGTACCCCACCCTGGACACACATCAGGCGATACAGATCTTTCATCCCATCTTTCTCTTGGACTGCGACGGACAGCATCCGGCTCCCTTTACTCAAGTGTCCCTGGAGGATGTCCAACAGGGTGTTTGGAAGGTGAATCCATCCGTCTGCGGCCAGCTTGGGATGAGTGAGGAAGAGGGATACGAACACTTGCTTCACTACGTGAAGGCCCTGCGAGAGAGCGAGAAATACGAGCTGACAGTCTGGCCCTATCACGGTCTGCTGGGTGGTATCGGCCATGCGCTCGTCTCATCGGTCGAAGAAGCCATCTTCTTCCACGGTCAAGCTCGGCAGAGTCAGCCGACTTTCCAGATCAAAGGCAACTATCCTTTGACCGAGCATTACTCGGCGCTGAGTCCCGAGGTACTAAACGGTCCCGATGGCAGGCGTCTTGGAGCGAGCAATACAGCTTTTCTCCAGGCCTTGGTAGGCTTCGATGTGATCATCATCGCCGGGCAGGCCAAGAGCCACTGCGTGGCTTGGACGATCGCTCACCTCCTGGAGGATCCCCTCTTTGGTGGCGCGGGCTTCGCCGAAAGAGTTTATCTTCTAGAGGACTGTACCTCCGCGGTAGTGGTGCCTGAGGTTATCGATTACACGGACGAAGCCGAGGTAGCCTTCGCCAGATTCGCGGACGCCGGGATGCATCGGGTCTGCTCCACTGACCCCGTCGAAAACTGGCCGGATGTGCCGCTATGAGCCGGTTCTCCTCCTCGACTTTGAGCCCAGATGCTCTTCAATAGCTTTCACTACCTGCTGTTCCTTCTTTTCGTCATCTTTATCGTCGAGGCCCTAAGGCGGAGAAACGGCCAGCATCTGGTACTGCTTCTGGCCAGCTACTATTTCTACTGGACCTCGTCCGCCTCTCTTGTCCTTCTCTTGCTCTACTCGAGCTACCTCGACTTTTTTTGCGGACGCGCCATCCACCGAGCCCAGAATCCGCGCCAGAAGAGGATGTACCTTTGCTTTAGCCTGATAGGGAACCTGGGTGTCCTGGCCTACTTCAAGTACACCAACTTCGCCCTCGGCAGCTTTCGGGCTCTCTTCAATGCGATAGGCTGGAAGTCTCGCCTCGGCCCCCTGGAGATCTGCCTTCCGATCGGAATCTCGTTCTACACCTTCCAGAGCATGAGCTACAGCTTGGACATCTATTTCGGAAAGCTGCTCCCGGTCTCTTCTTTGCGACAGTTTGCACTCTACGTCTCCTTTTTCCCCCAGTTGGTCGCTGGACCCATTGTGAGGGCGCGACAATTCCTCCCGCAGCTGCTGAATCCAGTAGTCATCCATTGGGAGAATCTGAAGTTAGGGTTGACTCTGATCCTCTACGGACTGATCAAGAAGGTCTGCATTGCGGACAACCTCTCCGCCTTTGTCCAATCCATCTTCGGCGGAGAACTCACCAGCGACTCACTGCTGGTCTTCGTTGGAGCCGTCGCTTTTGCGATTCAGATTTATTGTGACTTTTCCGGTTACTCCGACATCGCGATCGGATCTGCCCGAATCCTCGGTTTCAAGTTTCCGAACAACTTCGCCCACCCGTACTTTGCCAGTAGCATCTCCGAGTTCTGGAAGCGTTGGCACATCAGTCTATCGACCTGGCTTCGGGACTATCTGTACATTCCGCTGGGAGGGAATCAGAAGGGCAAAGGGCGCCAGTTACTCAACCTGATGGTCACTATGCTGCTGGGAGGACTCTGGCACGGTGCTGCCTGGCACTTTGTACTCTGGGGTCTCTATCAGGGTGTCCTGCTGTGTGTGCACAAGTTCGTGGTCGCCGACAGACGGTTCCTCGCACACTCCTGGTGGCTTCCGCTGAAAGTTTTGATCACGTTCTATCTGACCTGCATCGGCTGGCTGATCTTCATCACTCCAGATCTCCAGAATCTGTCGCTCTACCTCAGAAAGGTGTGTTTCCTGGACTTCACCACCACAGGCGTCGCAGACCTCATCCACAGGCAACCGTTTGTTCTTTTCTTGATGGGTGTCTTTTTTGTCGTCCACACGATCAGCTACCTGGTGGATGGCCTTTCCCGGATCTTCTCTCAGCTGGGGTTAGCGCTGTGGGCTGCAGGTGTCTTTGTTTGTCTTATGATTCTGTATCTATTGGCTGCGGGACAGCAAAGTTTCATCTATTTCCAGTTCTAGCGACCTGTGTTATCCAATATTGGCAGGCCAAGGGGGATTGATGAGCAGAGGACAGTCACGGACGCAGTTCTGGCACGAGTATCGTGTCACGTTGCGAATATCGATACTGCTTCTGACTGCGGCCGGGCTGGGAAAGCTACTGGATCTTGGATTGGTGGAGTTGAATCGCAGGGGCGTGGTGCTTCCTCAGTTCGACCTCACGCTCATCCCCTACCATGACCCCAGGGTTAC
This sequence comes from Acidobacteria bacterium UBA6911, assembly GCA_963579905.1. Taxonomy (GTDB): domain Bacteria; phylum Acidobacteriota; class UBA6911; order RPQK01; family JAJDTT01; genus CAUZIZ01. The sequence continues at coordinate 5,988 of CAUZIZ010000090.1, forward strand.
CAGGCGACATGCCCTGCTGAGGGAATACCAGGAGCCACCCCAGATTATTTTCACTGGGGACTCGCGGACTAAGAACGGCATTGTGCCCGAGGTGATTTCCAGGGTTCTGGGAGTTCCCAGGACCACCTTTTTCAACTTTGGAACGGGTTCGCAAGTCGTCAAGTTTGCCCGAGAGGTCTTTGTTCCTCATCTTTTGCAGATCGGTGTCCGTCCTGCTTACGTGGTATTCGGAGTGAGTCCTGACTGGCCCCTGAGGAAGGAGCGATTGTGGGCTCTGATCGACCGGTATCGAGATTCCTTGGCCTATCGCATCGCCAACCGGAGCCGCCGGGATGATCCTGATTCAATTGAGGTACGAATTTCTCGGTTTCTGGACCTTCGCCTTGCCCTCTTTCGCTATCGTGCCGACTTGATCCATCAAGAGCTGATTCCGAGTCTAGGCTGCTGGTTTCTGGGAGATTGCAATCGTCCTGCCGGGGATTGGCGGGAGGACAGGCCGCTTCATTTCAGGGATCTGGAACGACGTTCAGGTTTCAAGACAGGGGCTGGTTGGGGGCCTCAGCCGTACGACGGACACACCCGCGGGCGCTTCGCGTCGAAACCTCGATTCTCTAAGGCGATGCCTGTTGATCAAGAGAACCTTCTGGGGTTGTTCTCCGAGATGCGAAAGTCAGGCATCAAGCCTCTCCTCCTGATCATGCCCGTGCACCCGTCATTTCGTGAGGCCCATGCAGATGCCATGGCACGGAATCAGACCCTATTGGAACAGATAGCTGGTCGGGAAGGGGTTGGGCTTCTCCATCCACAAGGGGACTACCGCGCCGACGAACTCTTTGTGGATGGCCATCACCTCTCACACCTGGGTGCGGTGTATTTCAGTGCCGACATCGCTGCCAGCCTGGCCCAATATCTGGAGCCAGCTCCCGCCGAAAACCCGAACCTGGCTGACACTCTGTCAAGCGCTTCGATCGCGAAACTGCTCACCTGGATCTATGAAACCAATCCGGCTATCCCGGAGCTGTGGCATCGACAAGGTCCGCGGTTGCCGGTGCCGGGAAACCAAACGCAAACCCCAGTGCGCTAGGCTGGAACTTGAGCAGTGAGCAGTTCTACGGACGGGTATAACTACCAGTATTTACGAGGCCAAGTCCGGCAGAGCCGCGCACGACTTGACCCGTTAGCAACATGAGGCCAAGCTCCGAGGAGAGAGCTGGACAACTCTTCCCCACGCAGTGACGCACAGTCTCCCCCATCCTCAAGCAAAACTTCGGAATGATCCAGCACCCGTCAAAGGCACGGGCCATCGACAGGACTGCACGCTAGACCTGGGTGGGGAAGTTGACCCAATCCACTCGAAGGTGGCGTTGAATCCAGCGCCAGAGCAATGACCTGATCATGGCTCGGGTAGTTGGCACCAGGCAGAGAAATCCTACCGTATCCGTAAGAAGTCCGGGCGTAATCAGCAGTGCGCCCGATAGCAGGATGATGACGCCGTCCACGATGGAGCCTGAGGGGATTCGGCCCTGGTCGAACTCTGCCTGCATTCGACGAAGGACCTCCAGCCCCTGGCGGCGAGCCAGAGAGGCTCCAACCACACCCGTAACCGCAATCAGCAGGAGGGTGTTGAGGGTTCCGATGTGTTGCCCTACTTCTATGAGTAGCGCCAGCTCCAGGGCGGGAATCAGGATGAAGAGAAAAAGCAGTTTGGCCATCGGTCGGTGCTGCTATTCTTGCACGAACGCCAAGAACAGTCCGGTTGCCCATTTCTGCGAACGCGGGCCCTGGGGCCGAACGATCAGTGCCGATACCTCCGGCATCGACTGCAGTAGCTTGAGTCCCTGCTCCGGTGGAAGCAGGCTCAGTACGGTTGCGAGAGCGTCCGCAGTGAGACCATCAGGGGCGACCACCGTGACCAGGGAGCTGTTCGTCAGACCCAGCCCAGTACGTGGGTCGAGGATGTGAGAGTAGCGAATACCATCGATTTCGACACCTCGATGAATATCGCCGGAAGTGGCAATCGCCACGTTTTTCAGGGGAACCTTGGCAACCGGATTCTTGTGGCCGCTCACTCCCTCGATAGCAATTTGCCAACCCTCTCGCCCGGGAGGAGGACTGCCCATCACGATGTCTCCGCCGGCATCCACGAGTGCTCGTGGGATGCCGTGGTTCTGGATCACTCTGAGAGCCTCGGCCGCGATGAATCCTTTGGCGATCCCACCCAGATCCAGCTTCATGCCCTGCTGTTGAAGCTTCACCGTCCGACTCCTGGGCTTGAGAACGACCTTTCGATAACCTAGGAGGGCCTTTGCGTGGGCCAGCTCGGTGGGATCCGGCAACCTTCCTTGTTGTCGGGCGTCTCGCCAGAGATCGACGTAGGGACCCACCGTTACATCGAAGACACCTCCAGAAATCCTGGAGAACCGCATCGATTCCTGCAGTACCGAAAAGAGCTCGGTGCTAACTTTTTGAGGGCCCAGACCAGCCTGACGACACAGGCCTGCCAATTCACTGTCCTGGCGGTAGTTGCTGAAGATGGCGTCTAGGTCTCGGATGCGCTTGAAGGCTGTGGCGGCAGCAGTCTGTGCTGCCTGCTCTGGTGCATACAGGACTATGCGAACCGCACTTCCCATCTGTCTTCGACGAAACTCGAACCGTTGCTCTGCTCCGGTGGATGCAGTCGTGGCAGAGGTGAAGAAGAGCACCGCCAGCAGGAGGGTTGCGGACTCCGTGGGTAGTCGCCCGCTCAGAGATCGCCTGAATATCCTCATCGATTTGCTGCTGGACAGACTCGGCAAGCAGTCACCGGTCGGCTACTCAGTTGAGCGAGCGACGCGAAGCCCTATATTGAAGCAATCCGAGTACCACCATTGGCTCTTGGGTGCGTTGGGGTCGGTTCTGAGGCAGGCCTTCTCGTCGACGTGGCCAGGGACCGTGCATTTGAGGGTTTCAATGTCGTCCCGAAAGGAGCCGCCGAAGATCGACGGATGGGGACCCGACGTGCCCTCAGTTTCCCCGTGGTCGACCTGAGCATATCTCCTGCGTCCAAACTCTGCGACGTTACCCAGCATGTCAAACAGACCCCAGGGGTTGGCCAACTTCTGTCCCACCTCGTTTGTGCGTCCACGGCTATTTGACTGATTCCAGGAGTATTGATCGGGGGCTGGAGGGCTCGGAGGGGCCCCGCCTGAATCCGCAAGGCAAGCGTATTGCCATTCTTTTTCGGTGGGTAGTCGGTACTTCCTTCCGGTCAGGGCCGACAGCCACTCGCAGTACTGGGTTGCCGCATAGAATGTCATGCTCATCGCGGGTCGTTTGCCGGTTCCCCAGCCGCGGTCGGGAGCTCCGTAAGGAGGGGTGGGACGGCTCACTGAATCAACCCTCCCTTTGACCTCAACTGTCAGGTCGGGGCGCACTCCCCCGAAGTAGAATTCTTCATACTCGTTCCAGGTCACTTCAGTTTGTCCCAGCCAGAACGCTTTGACCGATAGGTCCTGATCTGAAGTCTGGGGAGGATCGGAATCGGATCCTTCGTCAGGTCCCGACCTCGGGAGCGTCCCACCGCCTATCGCAATCATCTTGAATTGAATGGAGGTGTCAGGAAGGACTTCGACATAGTCTTGAAACTGTTTGTCCTCACCGCTTTGCTGAGCAAGGGAAGCTGCCGTTTGAAATGCTAGGATTACTCCCAACACCATCCCATAGCGAAGGCGATACCTGTTCATGATTAGCAGAAGAAGAGCAGAGAGATAGCGGTTGCCAACGCCGGAACTCCACAGGCCGCTGCTCACGAATCCCAGTGTATCAGAGACCTCTCCTATTCTGCGGTAACTCCCATTTGGGTTATAGTTGTGACGTAGGCTTTGAAGGATGACTCCGCGGCGGGACGCCCGGGAGATAGAGAAGAGGATTGGCTTAGTGAATGAAGGGCGGGAGACAGCGGGACAGCTGGTCGCGGTCGACCAGCTTCCGCCGCTCGCAATCACCATGGGGGATCCGGCGGGCATCGGTCCTGAACTGTGTCTCAGGGTCGTTCAGGATCCTTCGGTTCTTTCCTGCTGTCTTCCCGTGATCGTGGGAGATTTAGAAGTCCTTCTCAGAGTGGCTCGGACTTGCGATCTAAGCGTTCCCGAACGCGTGGTGATGCTTAGGGAGTGGAATTCGAGGCTTCTGGACGGGAACACCCCGATAGTGCTCGATTGCCAGGCCATCGACGCCGGCCTTTTGCGCCCCGGCGAAATTCAAGCTAGCTGTGGACGGGCCGCCTTTAAGTATATCCGGGTGGCGATCGAGAAGACCATCGCTGCAGATTTTGCGGGTCTCGTCACCGGGCCGATTCACAAGCAGGCCCTGACGAGGGCCCATATCCCCTTCCCGGGCCACACCGAAATCTTGGCGACGCTGACCGGGGCAGATCAGATCTGCATGATGCTCACCTCGGATGTGCTCTCCGTAAGCATGGTGACTTCTCACACCGGTTTTGCAGATGTCCCGGGACAGCTGACTCCCGAGCTTATCGTGAATGTCATACGCTTGACCTCCGATTTCTTCAAGACCCTTGGGAATGCCGCGCCCCGCATCGGAGTCTGCGGACTGAACCCCCACTCGGGAGAGGGCGGTATGCTGGGTCGAGGTGAGGAGGCAGAGTTCATCGAACCTGCCATTGCTAAGGCCCGAGCGGAGGGAATGTCTGTGACGGGTCCCCTGGCGCCTGATACTGCCTTTCTTCCGGAGCTCATGTCTCGCTTCGATGCCATCGTCTGCATGTACCATGATCAGGGACTCATACCCTTTAAGATGCTTGCCTTCGATAGAGGTGTCCATCTTACCCTGGGACTGCCCATCATCCGAACCTCGGTTGACCACGGCACGGCATTCGACATTGCCTGGACGGGGCGTGCCTCTCCCAGAAGCATGACTGAGGCAATCTTGTGGGCCGCTCGCCTGGTGCCCCTGAAAAGGAAGTCCGGCGCTGTGGCAGCTCAATCGTGAGATCCATGTCCGTTTGACCCTGCGGGATCTCCTGGGTTACAAGAGCCACCAGGCAACGAGTAAGTTCGGTGAGTGTGACGAAGAGGAGGTAAGTTCCGTGGACCACAAGAAGTCGGCGAAACCTGGAGACCCGCCGCTGACTCCCGACTCAGCGGTAAAGGTCGCCCCCGATGTTTTGTTCAGTGAAGTCCAGGGCGAGGCCGTCCTTTTGAATGTGAAGACGGGAATCTACTTTGGCTTGAATCAGGTGGGCACCAACATTTGGACCTCACTCAAGGAAAGTATCACGTTAGGAGCCCTTCAGGAGCAGCTGGTCGAACAATACGATGCTTCCCCGGAGCAGTGGACCGATTTGGTGGCTCTTATCATTGATCTCCAGGGCCAGGGATTGGTAGAGGTCGATGCTTCGGGCCCGGAGACCGCCTAAGTGCTCCGTTCCTGGCAATGTTTCCATCGAGCAAGTCATGACCCTGACCCCCGCCTGGTCCCCTGATCGCCGAATCGATGGCCCCGGTAGGCGATGGCCGACCTACCAGCTCTTCGGCCTTTCCCTGGCGAGTGACTTTCCTTTCAAGGCTCGACTGACGCCGACCGAGAATCCACCCGATTTAAGCTTCCGCCTGGTTCGTGAGGCTCCCTTCGAGGAGATTGACAGGGGTGACCCCATCTATGTGAGTCGATTCCTCACCGATAAGGGCACAGCGTAGCCAGTCTGTATCGACTCGAGGGTTATCTGCTTTTCGACTTCACTGAAGTGGGTGTTTTTTTACCTGTTTCCCCATCAAATCGTCCTCCATCCGCGGAATCTCGATAGGGATCATCTGGTCGAGACATATCTCCTGGGCGCGGTCCTATCTCTGTGGTTGGAAAGTAGGGGTATGGCGGTGCTGCACGGGTCGGGCGTCGTCCTGAGAGAAGGTGCGGTGGGGTTCCTTTCTGCCAGCGGTGGTGGAAAGAGCTGCCTGACTGCCAGTCTTCTGAGGCTGGGCTGGCCCCTGCTCAGTGATGGGATGCTGCCCTTGGAACGTCGGGGCAGCCAAGTCTTCGTCCGGAGTGGCTATCCGCAGATGCGGTTGTGGCCTCAAGAGGCAGAACACTTCCTGGGTGGTCGTCTTGACCTGGAGCCTGTGGCTCCGGACCAACAGAATCTCCGTGTTCCGGTCGGAGCAGGTGGGTTCGGATCTTTTTGTCCCGGAGTCACTGCCTTGGCGGGTCTGTATCTACTCGACCGGCGCGAGAAGACCCAAGAAGTACCCGAGCTAGAGATTGAGTCGATCGCACCCCGAGAGGCTGTTATCGAGCTGTTGAAGGAGTCGTTTGCACCCGCCCTGGTAGAAGCCTTGGACCGACAACAACAACGGATAGATTTCTTCTCAGGCCTCACGTCGAAGGTTCCCGTGCGTCGACTCACCTACCCTAGTAGTCTGGAACTCCTGCCGCTTGTCTGCCGCCGTGTGGGCGACGACGTTAGATCATCAGGTCGCCGCCATTGATGTCCAGGGAGGCCCCGGTTATGTAAGCGGCCTTGTCGGAGGCCAAGAAAGCAACCAATTCTGCTACTTCCGAAGGCTCTCCCAGCCGGGTAATCGGGAAGGACTGCGCATAAGCCTCGGTCTGCTTCTTATCGATGGTTGAGCGCACCATTTCGGTGTTGATCAGTCCGGGACAGATCGAGTTGACGGTGATGCCGAAGGCAGCGGCCTCTTTGGCCAGGTGTCGAGTAAAACCCAGGATGCCAGCCTTCGCCGCCGTATAGTGGGCACCTCCAACCGTGCTGACGCTTTTCCCGGCTGTGGAGGAGAAATTGATAATCCGGCCCCAGCCCCGCTCCCGCATGCTCGGCAATACCGCCCGCGAGCAAAGATAGGTCCCTTTGAGATTGACATTGAGGACCCAATCCCACTCCTTCTCCTCAATATCGATCACCGCCGTGGGTCTCAGCACACCGGCATTGTTGACAAGAATGTCGAGACTGCCGAATCGGCCGAGAGTCTTCTCCACCATTCGGCTAACGTCGTTGCCGGAGGACACATCACCCGCAATCGCTACCGCGTCCTCCCCGTGCCCTACCAGTGCCGCCGTAGTGCCTGCCGCTGCGTTGGCATCGACGTCGTTGATGACGAGGCGCGCTCCTCCGGAGGCCAGCCTCTCTGACACAGCGCGCCCCATGCCCTGACCGGCACCGGTTACCAACGCCACTTTCCCTTCGAATTCCCTCATCTTCAAGATCCGATTCAAATTACGCCGAGCTCTTTTCCCGCCTCCCCGAAGATCGAGAGTGCACGATCCAACTCAGCCCGAGTATGCGCTGCCGAGAGCTGAACTCGAATTCGTGCTTCGCCCCTCGGTACCACAGGGAAGCTAAAGCCCACCACAAAGATGCCTCTCTGATTCATCGACCGCGCCAGCTCGACCGTTCTCAGTTCGTCTCTCAGCATGATGGGGACGATAGGATGCCTGCCTTTGATAATCTCGAATCCCAGCTCCTCCAATCCAGTCCGAAAATGGCGAGTGTTCTCCCATAAGGTCTCCCTCAAAGCCGGATTCTGCTGAACCAGTTCCAGCGCCTTCAGCGTGCCGCTGACAATAGGGGGAGCCACGGTATTGGAGAAAAGATAGGGTCGGGAACGCTGACGGAGGTACTCGATAATCTCACTGCGGCCCGTCGTGAACCCTCCAGATGCCCCTCCCAGGGCCTTTCCCATCGTGCTCGTCGTGATATCAATGCGCTCGCTCACACCCAATTCCTCTGCAGTTCCACGGCCATTGGGACCGAGGAAGCCGGTGGCGTGGGAGTCGTCCACCATCACCAGGGCGTCGTGCTCCTCAGCCAAGTGGCAGATCTCTGGCAGCGAAGCCAGATCTCCCTGCATGCTGAAGACTCCATCGGTGGCGACCAGACGAAATCGGGCTGACTGAGTTTCCTCAAGCTTGGCCCTCAAGTCTTCCATGTCGCCGTGAGCGAAAACCTTGCGCTGAGCTCGGCAAAGACGGATGCCGTCAATGATGCTGGCATGGTTGAGCGCGTCGCTGATGATGGCATCTTCGGGACCGAGCAGGGTTTCGAAAAGCCCGGCGTTGGCGTCGAAGCAAGAGGTGTAGAGAATCGTATCTTCTGTTCCAAGAAACTCGGAGAGCCGCTGCTCCAGCTTCTTGTGAATGTCCTGGGTGCCACAAATGAATCGCACCGAAGCCATCCCAAAGCCTCGCTCTCGCAGCCCTTGCTCTGCCGCCCCGAGGACCTCGGGATGATCTGCCAACCCCAGGTAGTTGTTGGCACAGAAGTTGATCTTAGAACCCTGGGACGTCTCGATCTGAGGCTGTTGGGGAGTCAGGATGCTCTTCTCTTCTTTGAACAATCCGGCCTTCCGCATGTTCACCAACTCCTCCTGCAGCCAAGCCTTCATCTTGGTGTAGCTCATGACCTTGGTTCTCCCTGCAACGCAGCTTCAAGTGACAAGTTTGTCTCGCTTCCAGGAGCGCTGGATCATTTCAGGTGGAAACTTCCGAGGAGGATCTGAAAGGTTGGGCCCTTGATCAGGGCCCGCTCCCTCACAGCCACGACTCTGTCATCTGGCGATTCTTCATAATTGTCTCGCCATTCGAAGTTTCTGTTGGAACCGTTCGCCGCACTTTCTCGGGAGCAGAGACGTGCGACGTTCAGACGTTCAGACGTTCCGACGAATCGTTCAAGTCTCAGCCTAGGGATGAACGGCCAGACCCCGCATGTTGGCATCAGACTCTTCTCTGCGACTGGCCCGAAGGCTATCGGTCTCTTCGGCCTGTTTCGGGCGGAGAATGATCTTGCATGCCTGTCCGGCGGCGAGAGTGCTCAGGGCTTCGTCGATGTCCTCGAGCCCCATCTCCCTGGTGATCAGCGGACGCAGATCTACGACTGCGTTCTCCAGTAGCCAGCGGGTTCGATACCAGGTATCGAAGATCCTGCGGCCATTCAGTGCCAGGACGGTCAGATTCTTGAAAATCATGTTTTCTGCGACATCAATGGACACGGGCTTTGAGGGGATGCCGAAAAGTGTCACGCGTCCCCCGTTGCGCACACCGCGAAAAGCAGCATCAATAGCCGAGCCAGCTCCGCTCATCTCCAGGACGATGTCGACGCCAAAACCTTCATTGGCCTCTACCAACCAGTTGGCAATGTCGACAGACTGGCTTTCCGGATTTGGCTTGAAGACATTATGGGCTCCCATGGCCGTGGCCCTTCCCAGCCGGTATTGGTTGAGGTCGACGCCCAGTACCCGCGCCGCTCCGGAGGCCCGAGCGATGCCGATAGAGAACAAGCCAATTGGGCCACACCCCAGCACTGCCACGGTTTGACCCGCCAGGTCGTGAGCCATGGTAGCAAAGACGGCATTGCCGAAGGGTTCCTGTAAAGTGGCGATCTCCGGAGGTATCTTGGCCCTGTCATTCTGCCAGATCACCTTTTCCGGGACCGCGACGTACTCTGCAAAGGCCCCGTCAAGATCGATGCCCAGAATCCGGGTGGAAGGACACATATGAGCCTGGCCGGTGCGGCACTGAAAGCACATTCCGCAAGTGATGTGGCTCTCGGCCGAGACATAGTCTCCCGTCTTGGTATGGCCGACGTTTTTCCCCACGTCGACGACGGTCCCGGCGAGCTCGTGTCCCAAAGTCAGAGGAGGTTTGATCCGCTGCGAGCTCCATTCATTCCAGTTCCAGATATGCAAGTCGGTGCCGCAGATACTGGCGGCCTCAACTGCGACCAGAACCTCATCCTCTCCCACCTCGGGTATAGGTATCTCGACTACGTCGAGCCCTCTTTCCGGTCTCATTTTTCGGATGGCCGTCATCCGTTCAGGCATGCAATCTATCCCTTCCAATATGGGGCTCTATACCCGTACGGGCGAGCTGCGTCGCGAGTCTATCCAGGGCATTCCTGGCTGTCAACTTCGGGCGCCTGTTCTATAACCTGAGATCCTAACCAGATGAAGTTTCAGGTCTGTAGAACATTTCTATAGAATAGGCGGGGAAGGAGCAGGCCGCTTCGGTTCCGAGGAATTGGCAAGGGAACCAGCCATGCCAACCAGTTTGATCCCAGACATGGTCACAATCTGAAGATGCGAGATTGACATGAGAAAGTATGATTGGATCATCCACGGTGGCAGAGTGCTCGATCCCGCCCAGGATCGAGACGAGTTGTCTGACATTGCCGTCAAAGACGGCCGAATCTCGTCCATTGCTCCTCGTCTGGACCCGTCTGAGGCGGATGCGAGCTTCGATGCCGCGGGCCATATCGTGACTCCTGGGCTGGTGGATCTGCATGTGCACGGATACCATCTGGCGACTCCGCTCGGGGTTCCGGTGGATCGCTATTGCCTGGGACGAGGGGTGACGACCGCGGTGGACGCCGGCAGCGCCGGCTTTTCCACCTATCCCGGGCTTCGCGGCTATGCGATCGATCATTTCAGAACTCGTCTCCTGGCCTTTCTGAACATCTCCTGCACGGGACTCTCCTTCAGCACCTTGGGGGGACATCCCCGCATCCCCGGAGAACTCGAATCGCTTAAGCTGCTCGACACCCAGGGGTGTGTCGCTTGCATTGAAGCTGATCGAGAGGTGATTGTCGGTGTCAAGGTGCGTCTGTCCAGTAACCTTGCGAACCAGGGTCGCAATGAAGCGGAGGCTTTTCGCCGCGCTATGGAGGCGGCTCGGGTCGTTAGAATGCCGCTGATGGTACACCACACCTCGTCTTCGGTTCCTCTGGAGGATTGCCCCGGAAAGATGCTGCCGGGCGATATTTATACCCACTGCTATCATGGATACCCTAGTAGCGTAATCGATCCGACCACCAGGAAGGTTTCTCCGGCGGTGAAAGCGGCACGTGAAAACGGAGTCCTATTCGACCTGGGACATGGCGTGGGAGCCTTCAGCTGGACCGTAGGTGAACTCTGTGCCAGGGAGGAGTTCTGGCCAGACATCATTAGCACCGATATGCACAGTTTAACCTGCGAGGGACCCGCCTATGACATGGCGACCGTGATGACACGCCTGCTGCATCTGGGTCTCTCTCTTCCAGAAATAGTCAGAGCTTCAACCACCACACCCGCCCGAGCGATCGGTTGGGGGGATCGAATCGGAACGCTCGAAATTGGACGTGAGGCCGACATTTCGGTGTTCTCGCTGCAGCCGGTTGACCTGGACCTCGAGGACTGCCAGTCCCAGATGCGGCGTATTCGGCACCGCCTTGAAGCTCGGGCCGTTTGGAAGGGGGGGCAGCGCGTCGAACTGACCCATCCACTTCAGTGGCCGAATCCGGATACAATCCGGTCGCAGCGCGCGACCTGGAGCCGCCTCGAGATTCACGATTCAGCACCGCCTGCGGCCGCTGATCGGGAATCAGCTTGAATGTGCTTGAATACCCAGTCACGAGCCGAATCAATCTAAGGAGAAGACTGCGATGTTGACACCGGAGGGGTGCAAGGGGCGGTTGAATAGAGTGCGGAACCTGATGCGGGAGAAGCGATGGGATGCACTCCTGCTCACTGACAGCCGGAGTGTGTGCTACCTGGAGGCGGTGGTGCTCAAGCCGGGGGCTCCAGTTTTTTTGTGGATCGGTGGAGAGTCCGCGCCGCTGCTTGCAACCGATTCGACCACTCCTCCGATCAGTGCCGAAGTGCTCCCCTTCGAATCCTATTCTCCGCGCCGGGTTCTGGACCAGCCCTGGCATGAGGCCATTCTGGCGCTGGCACCTAGGCTGAAGGGACATTCAGCGAAGCGGGTCGGCGTCGAAAAGGATTCGGTCAACGGCATGGCCATCGATCTGTTGGGTGACTGTCTGCCCCAGTGCGAGATCGTCGATGTGTCCGCCGTGCTCGCTGATTTACGTCGGAGCCGAGATCCGGATGAGGTCGATGTCATTCGTCAGGTTTCTGCGGTGGCCGAAGCTGGATTCAGCCGTGCTCGCGAAGTGATTCAACCAGGGGTGTCGGAGATTGAGCTCTACATCGAGATCTCAGGAGCCATGGTCGCTCAGGCAGGTGGCCCGGTCGAGATCGGTGGTGATTTCGCAACCGGCCCCAGGAGTCTAACTCAGGGGGGCGTTCCAGTCGATCGCCGCATCGAGTCGGGTGATCTGTGTGTCTATGACCTTTTCCCCCAATGCTGGGGCTATGGAGCTGATCTCTGTCGGGTCATGGCAGTAGGTCCTCCTACGCCAGTACAGGAAAGAGGCCGCGAAATTGTTTGCGAGGCACTGGAGTTGGCGGCAACCTTGCTCGAACCGGGCCGTCCAGCGCGTGAAGCCTATCAGTTGGTCCGAGACTTTCTGGAAAAGGATCCCCTCTCCGCGGGTACCTTCTGGCATCATCTGGGACACGGCGTCGGCATGGGTGGCCACGAGAATCCCCGTCTCATACCCGAGAGCGATCACGTTCTCCGCCTGGGCGATGTGATCTCGGTTGAGCCGGCGCTCTACAATCCCGAGCTCCAGGGCGGTCTACGAATCGAAAACACCTACTGGCTTTCAGCCGATGGTCCGGTCCAGCTCAACTCTCACCCAACGAATTTGTAGCGTCCCCGCCTCGAATCATCCATTAGTGTCCCCATCGGGGATGGTGAAACCGCTCGCCTTCAGGCGAAAAGAAGGTCCCCGAAGTCCTGCAGGGACGATAGGGTCATCTTCGAGTGAAGTTGAAAGTGGTAGAGGCGGTCTCTGACGTGGCTTCGGTCTCCAGGCCGAAGTGTAGCGGTCGAGCCTAGCTCGACCAACGGCGGCCTGGAGACCACCGCCACGACGAAGATCAGCAGAGATGAGTCGAATTCGATTCGACATCCGATCGAACCCCTCGGCTTGGATCCAAGGGGAGGCCTTAGGGTTCGTTCAAGAATAAACTTTACATTCTGGCATCTCATCTTCACGCCATCTTCGGCCGCTCCTCAATCGTGAAATCCTCAACGTAGGCCTGGCTACGCCTGCGGTTTCGCTCAATCGTTCGCGACCAAATCTGGCGCAAAGCTGAGCGCCAACTTCTTCAAAGTTTATTCTTGAACGAACCCTTAGTCCCTCACAGCCGTCATCGCTAACTGGACAAACTCGTTGCGCTCGTCACTACCGCCTTCACGATGAATCAGGAAGACTCCAATGATGTTCTTCTTGGGGTCAATGAAACAGAACGTTCCGTAGCGGCCGCCATGGCCATAAGTCCCCACGGACGGTAGGCCCACAGAGCCCCCGGATCGCGAACAACGGACCACCCCAGCCCCCATCCGATCCCTGCTCTACTGGTTGCTAAATCTCCGGTATGCACTTGAGTCATCAGGTCGACCGAGGCCGCTGAAAGTATCCGCTCCCCGTCGTACTCGCCGCTGTTGAGCATCATCTGGTAGAGCCCGAACAGATCGGACGCCGTCGAATAGAGGCCGCCCTCCGGCAAAGGGTATTTCGCCCCAGCTCGAAACTTCATTGCTCCTTCACCAAGCGGGTCGTCGGTGTACTTCACCGGTTTTCCCTCCCGTAGAATGTAGGCCGTCGGCATGCGATCAAACTTTTCCTTCGGGGGATAGATGTAGGTGTCGTCCATGCCGAGAGGTTTGAAGATCTGGTTTCAAGAAATTTCTCAAACGCCATCCCCGAACGCACTTCGATGATCCGCCCCAGAGTTGCCATGCCGGTTTTGCTATATTGCCAGCGGCTCCCTGGCTCAAATTCCAAAGGCTGCTGCGACATCACCAGCACGGTTTCGTTGAGGGTCTTGTGGAGATCTCCATGCAACTCGGCTATTCCGGGGGCCGGATTGAGAGGCATCCCCGAGGTGTGTGTCAAGAGGTCGCGAATGAGATCGGCCGCGATGGACGCTTTAGCGTCAAACGCTCGGCACCGTCGTCTTTCCCTGTCTTCTGCGCAATAATCCACATACCGCGAAACTCAGGCAGATATTTCTGGACAGGATCGGTGATTGCGAGTTTTCCCTGTTCCATCAGCATCATGATGCCGATCGAAACCACAGGCTTTGTCATGGAATGAAGCTGAAAACTGGCGTCTGTCCGGAGAGCCTGTTTCGTTTCGATGTCGGCATAGCCCACCGCGTCCAGTGCCGCGACCTTTCCATGGCGAGCAACGAGCGTGACTCCACCGGCGACTGTGCTCTGGTCAACAAATTACTTCATCCGCGAAGGAATACGCGCCAGAGCTGCACCATCCAGTCCGGTTTGGGATGGGTCGCTAACGACGGCCGGGCTGGCGAGCAACGATAGAGTAAGCAACGGGCAGGCAAGCAAAGTGATGGGGCGGATACGCATCTTGAGAGACTCCTATTTACACAAGTTTTGATATGTTATGGGGGCGCCGCAGGCGGCATAGACTCTGCCGGTAGCCGCTCGGCAGGCAGGCGTGGCGGACCTCCCGAGAGTTGCTCTCGAACTCTCCGCCCAGATGCACTCCGCCACGCCGCAGCCAGCCCCATCCGTGCACCAGACAATCGATTTCAAGGTCGATCCGCCAGGTGGCCGAGCATGCGATGCACGCTGACAGATCTCCTCCACGCAGCGGCACATGGCTCCTGGAAAATCTGCCGAATACTGTGTGAGATAAGGATGGCTAAGGGCCAGTCCTTCAGGCAGCCCATTCTTCTGTGAGTATGCGCTGCACTGCCAGGGTTGACAAGCGGGCTGTTCTTCGATGGCACGACGGCCGCTCGAAAGCACGACCTGTATACTAGAAGTAGCAAGCGACCTCATACCGCCGAGGACCCGTTCAAGGAGGCCGCTTCAGCGGCCTGGCGCGAAGCGTATTAGACCGGTCCTTCAGGGCCGAGAGGGCGAGCAAGCAGATCCCGGAGCCTGCTTTAGCGGGCTTCTCAGATACAGGCTTGAGCCAGGCTACGGGTCGAAGATGGCTAAAGCCGCGGTTCGAGAAGGACCTTGAAAGGCCCTCCGGAGGGATAGCGTCGCAGCTGACCCCGGCCTAAAGGCCGGGTCTAATACGCTTCGCGCCAGACCGCTGAAGCGGTCTTTTTGGAAACTACATCACGCCGAGGCACGAAACTTGATCAGTTTGTTAACTTCTTCTCGACCAAGAAAGTCTCGAGCTTATGCCGAGGCCCCAGACGCATCATTCGGTCAAAGATGGTCCAGGTCACGGCTGAGTTCAACTGATCGTTTCTGGAGCAAGTCTTTCAACAACAGAGACTTACGGGTCACCTGAGTTTCTTGACCGTACGGTGTGAACGTTTCGCAGGCTACATGACACCCAGATCTTTCGCCACCTGGCTGATGCTCTCTCTGAGGACATCAGCGACCCGATCGACTTCATCCTCGCTCACGATGAAGGGGGGGCTTATAGCTATGTGATCGCCTCT
>CAUZIZ010000091.1:0-21258 GCA_963579905.1 Acidobacteria bacterium UBA6911
AGGCACGGTGAAGGGGGATCTCCACGACATCGGAAAGAACCTCTGCATCATGATGCTGAGGGGGGCCGGTTTCGTGGTCCATGACCTGGGAGTGGACACCAAGCCTGATGAATTCATGGATGCCGTGATGGAGCACGGTGCGCAGATCGTCGGTATGTCCGCACTCCTGACTACCACCATGCCCAACATGGGAAAAACCATTCGAACTTTCGAAGAGTCCGGGCTTCGAGATCAGGTAAAGATGATGGTGGGTGGTGCTCCGGTCACGCAGGAGTTCGCAGATGACATGGGAGCCGATGGCTATGGAAAAGACGCCATAGCCTGTGTCGAGAAGGCCAAGGAACTGCTCGGTATCGGCGAGCGGGCAGAAGAGGAACAGCCTGCCGTCTCTACTGTTTCCGAATAGGAGTAGCGCCTTCCGCCTGATTTCCCCAGCAAGCCAATGACTCAAGAGACGTCCGCTACGAAGAAGGACTACCCACCACTCAGCAACGTCGACAAGGAGCGGCTCAAGGCCAGCATGGAGCGCCTTTTCGACATCTACCGTCAAATCGGAGAAGTTGCCACCCAGGTGTCTACCTGGCGCTGTCCCTACAAGGATCGAAACGACCGTTGTACCGCCAAATTTGGCTGTCGCCACCAGGCCCGAGAAACCCCTGATGAGTTGCCCCTGTGCACCGGAAGCGACAAACTCGACTACCGCAATGCCTGGGAAGTGTAGCCCCCATATTCGGGTCTGACCGGGGCTCCCCTAACTGACAGAATAGAGGTTCTAAGGCAATGGCTCCTCTCTACTATGGTAAACAGGAGCTGGAGCTGACTGTAGGCCAGACTATCTTCGATTACGCCGACAGCCTTCAGGTTCGCGTGCCCACCTCTTGTCGCCGCAGCGGTGAATGTCACGAGTGCATCGTAGAGATTCAACGGGGCATGGAGGCGTTGAGCGATCCCTCAGAGGCGGAAGGGTTCCTGAGGGACAACTATCGCCTCGCTTGTCAGGCTCGAGTCATCGATAGCAGCGCCTCGATCGACTTTTCTCTGCTTCGACGTCAGCCCAAGATTCTGCAGCA
Organism: Acidobacteria bacterium UBA6911; assembly: GCA_963579905.1. Taxonomy (GTDB): domain Bacteria; phylum Acidobacteriota; class UBA6911; order RPQK01; family JAJDTT01; genus CAUZIZ01. The sequence continues at coordinate 1,071 of CAUZIZ010000091.1, forward strand.
CTCCGTCCGGCGTAGCGTGCCCCTCGGCCCAATGACGACCCGTCGGGACGGTGGAATCTATTTCCACGACAAACGGATCGACGATTCTCGAGCAAACATCTATGGTTTGGCTATCGACCTCGGTACCACCACAATCGTATTCAACCTGGTAGATCTTGAAGACGGGCGGGTAGTGCACACCGGCTCCTTCGAAAACCCTCAGAGATTTGGTGGCAGCGACGTCATCAATCGAATCTCCTATGACGGCGGAGAATTCAAGGGAGAGCTGCACCAGGCGGTGATCGCCGGCTTGAACTATGAAATCCGAGACATGTGTCAGCGGATCCGGGTACCGCGAAAGCAGATCTATGAAGTAGTGCTTGTTGGCAACGCGGCCATGCGGGATATCTTCTTTGGTTTCGATGTCCAGTCCATCGGGGAGAGGCCTTACCAGTCCTTGACCCAGCTGGAGATGGCGCGCGGCGAGCGCACAACTACAACGCTCAATTTCCAGGCCGGCGAACTCGGCCTGAACATTTTTCCGAAGGCCAACGTCTATGGGGGACCGCTCATTGGCTCCCACGTTGGTGCGGACATCGCTGCCGATTTGCTGGCGATCGAAATGGATCAAGAGGAAGCCGTGGTCATGCTGTTGGACGTAGGAACCAATACTGAGGTCGTTCTAGGCAACCGTCACAGAATGTTGGCCGCCTCCTGTCCAGCGGGTCCTGCCTTCGAAGGAGGGGAAGTCCTCTACGGCATGCCGGGTTACGAGGGGGCCGTGGAGTCGGTGGAACTGGTAGACGGCCAGGTTCGCTGGCACACTATCGGGGAGCAAGAGCCGCAGGGCATCTGTGGATCCGGACTGATTGATCTCCTGGCGGAACTGCGACGCAACCAGTGGATGAACCAACTAGGTGTCCTGAGCGATGGCAGCAAGGAATTTTTCTTCGTCCCCGAAAGGGAGATGTCGCTCTCCAGAGCCGACATCAGCGCCCTGGCTCAGGCCAAGGCTGCCAACTATAGTGGTCAATGGATCCTACTCCGGCGGTTGGGGGTACCCGTCGGGCAACTGCAGAAGCTCTATCTGGCCGGCGGCTTCGCCAACTATATCAAAGTAGCGAATGCCGTGGCCATAGGCTTCATCCCAGACCTGCCTTTGGAACGGATTGAAAAGGTAGGAAATGCATCGCTGGAAGGCGCCACCCTGATGCTGCTGTCGAGAAAAATGCGGCGTACAGTCGAAGAGATGATGGCGAAAATCGAACACGTCGAGTTGGAAACGACCAGCGACTTCTTTGAAATCTTCGTGGAAGGCTGTATGTTCCAGCCCATGGAACCTCCACCGAACCCCTAACCCGGATTTCTCATCGCTTGTCGTAGCGAGGCGCCGCAAGCGCCGTCCTGGCAAGGCTTGCGGGCCGAGGTCGCCGCAGTCGTACTTTAGCAGTACGACGAGGCGGCCGACCGAGCGAAACACAGCCAGGGCGGATGATTGCGGCGACGCAGTAGACCAGCGATGAGAAATGCGGGCTTAGGGTCTGCGCAAAAATAACTTGGCATTTTGGCATCTCATCTTCACACCATCTTCGGCCGCTCCTCAATCGCGAAATCCTCAACATAGACCCGGCTACGCCTGCGGTTGAGCTCAATCGTTCGCGGCCAAATTTAATGCAAATCTGAGCGCCAATTCTACCAAGTTATTCTTGCGCAGACCCTAAGCTGAAACTTGAACGATTCGTCGCAGGTGTCTATTCTCCGAGCAGCACGGCGAACGGTAGCGGTTGTGACGAAGGTGTTGATGGGCGTAGGACGGGCACTCCTGCCCGTCGGGAATGCAGACGGGCAAAGAGTGCCCATCCTACGACTGCCAGCCCTCGGCTACCCGCAGAAATACCTTCAGCGGAAAGCGATGAACTCTGATCTAATGATTGGTGCCTTCGGCTTGAGGACGTAGCAATGGCCTCCAAGCCGAAGTATTCTTCTTGCGAGCCTTTGACTCGACGGACGGCGGCCTGCAGATTGCCGCTACCACCCAGCCTTCAGTCGATCGTCAGAACCCGCAGCAGGTTTGTCCCCCCGGGGACGCCGATGGGCAGGCCGGCTACCAAGACAAGACAATCTCCCCGGCTGACTCCTGGAAAGATGCTTGCCGCCTGCTGTGCACGATCGAAGAAATCGTCGACCTGCTTGATCGCTCCTGTGATCACCGGCTGAACGCCCCAACTCAGGGTCAAGGATTGTTGGGTCTGCCGGTTTGGTGTGAGTGCTAATATTGGTGTGCGTGGCCGGTACTTGGACACCCGATGGGCGGTACTCCCGGACTCGGTGAAGGCGACAATCAGCGCCGCTTTCAACTGGTGTGCCGTCTGGCAAGCGTCGTAGGCGATCGCATCATCTGTCTGGCGCTCGAGATACTTGCGCTTGTCTACCAGAATAGAGTCATAGGGGAGCGCTGCTTCCGCTTCCACGGCTATTTCCGCCATGACCTTCACGGCCTCGACCGGGTACTTGCCGATTGAGGTTTCGCCCGAGAGCATCAGGGCATCGGTCCCATCGAAAACCGCATTGGCGACATCGGCTACCTCGGCACGAGTAGGAGAAGGGTGCGCCATCATGGACTCCAGCATCTGGGTGGCGGTAATCACTGGCTTCCCCAAGTGATTGCAGGCCCGAATCAGATCCTTCTGAAGGATCGGGACGCGTGCCAGGGATACTTCAGTTCCAAGGTCCCCTCGGGCGATCATGATCCCGTCACTGGCGGCCAAAATGGATTCCTGGTTGGCAATGGCTTCCGCCCGTTCGATCTTGGAGAAGATGGCACCCTGGTAGTTCCGCTTGACCAGAATCTCACGCGCTACTGCTATTTGCCTGGTAGAGGTTACCGTCGAGAGGGCGACGAAATCAGCCTGGTGGTCGGCAGCAAAGTTGAGAGCTCGCTGTGCTTTTTCGTCAGGGAAAGGCTGTGAAGGCAGGACTCCGGGAGTACTGACGCCGCGTCCCTTGGTGATTCTCCCGGGCGTCAGAGCCTCGCAAACCACTTCCTCTCCGTCCACACTGATCACCCGAAGAGCCACGATTCCATCGGCCAGAAGAATCCGATTCCTAGGAACGGCATCGCGGTGGATCCCCGGGGGAAGCACGGGGATCGTTTTCTCTCCGGGCTCGAGTGTCTGGCGGCTGCTCAAGAGCACTCGATCACCTGCTTCGAAATCTATAAGTCCTTCTTCGATGGGCCCCGTGCGATACTTGGAGCCGGGGACGTCAACCAGGATTCCGACGGCCTTATCCTGAGCCCGGGCGATAGCCCTGACCGACGCCACTGCCTTCGTATGTTCCTCCAGAGTTCCGTGCGAGAAGTTGAGCCGGGCCACGGTCATTCCTGCCTCCACCAGGGCCTGGATGGCTTCGACGGATTCAACTGCAGGACCCAGAGTGCAGACGATCTTTGTCTTGAGTGCCTGGGGTTGGGGAGAGGGAGTCATGGTATCATCCTATCCGGCCACGAATCTCGAGATTAGCTTCCCCAAAGCGACAAAGTCAACCAAGGCGGTTTGGTGGGAGTGCCGGGTGCTCAACAGTTGACAGGGGAATGGGCATGATCAGCGTAGCTTTGCGAAATCCGTATCTGGTCGTGGTTCTGGCCCTGATTCTACTGGTGCTCGGTGTCGTCTGCTATACCGAGATTCCGGCGGACCTTCTGCCCATCTACGAGACCCCCGCAGTCCAGATCGTCACCTTCTATCCGGGAATGCCTCCAGAGGTAATGGAGCGCGACATCATGTCCCGGTTAGAGCGCTGGACTGGCCAGTCCGTGGGAATCTCTCATCAAGAGGGAAAGGCCATGCTGGGTGTCTGCGTGGTCAAGGACTTCTTTCGGGAAGGAATCAGCTTGGACACAGCGATGTCCCAGGTGACCTCCTACGCCATGTCCGACATGTTCTATCTGCCACCCGGGACAATTCCTCCGATGGTGATGCCCTTCGACCCAACGGCGTCTTTGCCCTTGGCACTCGTAAGCGTTTCCAGTCCCACCATGGACGAGCAGGAGTTGTATGACGTCGCTTACTTTGAACTGCGTAATCGTCTGCAGTCGATTCAAGGGGTCATCGCTCCGGCGGTATACGGAGGCGTGCTGCGCCGGATTCTGGCCTATGTGGATCCGGAGAAACTCCAGGCCCGTCGCCTCTCGCCCCTGGACGTCGTGACCGCCCTGCGGCAGTTCAACGTCTTCATTCCGGCGGGGGATGCCAAGTTCGGAAATCTTGACTATCAGATCTTCACCAACGCCATCCCCTCCAAGGTCGAGGAGATGAACTCGATCCCGATCAAGGTGGTGGATGGAACTCCAGTTCTCATCGGAGACATTGGGAAGGTGGTGGATAGCCATCAGATTCAGTCCAATATTGTGCGCGTCAACGGCCGGCGCCAGGTCTATATTCCGATCTACCGACAGCCTGGCGCCAATACCATAGAAATCGTCGATGCCATCAAAGATCGGCTGCAGCGGATTCTGCAGCGGATTCGGGAGATGGATCCACGAGCCAAGACACTTCAGCTAGAAGTCGTGATGGATCAGTCGGTCTATGTTCGGGATGCCATCAAAGGGCTCCAGCTGGCAGCCGGCCTGGGGGCGGTGTTGGCGGCCCTGGTCGTGTTCCTGTTTCTCAGGAACTTCAGACTGACCTTCATCATTTTCCTAGCGATCCCCCTATCCATTCTGGCCGCCCTGATGGGCCTCTTCTACTCCGGCGACACCATCAACGCGATGACGCTCGGTGGACTCGCACTGGCCGTTGGAATACTGGTAGACCAGTCGATCGTCGTGCTCGAAAACACGATGCGTCACTACCAGAATGGCAAGGGACGCGTTGAGGCGGCGACCGAGGGTGTGCGCGAGGTGGCCTGGCCGGTGCTGGTCTCAACCATAACGCTGGTAGTGGTGTTCTACCCTGTCGTTTTCCTCTCTGGTCTGGCCAAGTACCTGTTTACGCCCTTGGCCCTGGCCGCTACCTTCGCTATTGGGGCCTCCTACCTCATTGCCGTGACCTTGATTCCGAGCTTCTGCGCCCGATTTCTAGGGAAGAGAACCGAGGCACAAGGTACCGCGGAAGAGGGCGGAGAAGGAGTTCCTGGTGGCTTCTACCCGCGCGTCCTGGGCTGGATTCTACGGCTCCGCTACCCGGTTGTCGTGTTGGCAATTTTTCTGGTGGCGTTTTCCTTCCTGCTTCTGAATCGCAGTGGATCCGAGATGTTTCCCAAAGTAGATTCCGGTCAGTTTTCCGTCTTCGTCCGCCTTCCGTCGGGCACGCGGATCGAGAATACCGAGCAGACAATCGCTGGAATCGAAGAAGCGATTATGGAAGTTGTGGGTCAACCCGATGCCGAGTTTCCCCAGGTCGAAAGGTATCCGGACTCCAACCTTCGCATTCTGATCTCCAATATCGGCGTCCTCATGGACTGGCCGGCAGCCTACACTCCCAACACCGGTCCCATGGATGCGTTTGTCCTGGTTCAACTCAAACAGAAATCTGAATTGCCTGATACCTTCGAGTACGTGAGCCGCCTGCGGGAGCGGTTGAACCGTGAATTTCCCGAGACTCTATTCGCCTTTGATACCGGGGGCATGTTGACTACCGCCTTGAATTTCGGGGAGCCCTCTCCCATCCACGTGCAGATCAGTGGAAGCAACTTCGAGACCTCGTACGAAATAGGTGAGATCATCCGAAGGGCTACGGCGCAGGTCAGGGGAGCCGTGGACGTCAGGATCGCCCAGACCCTCGATTATCCCATCATCGATGTGAAGGTAGATCGGATCAAAGCTGCCCTCTCCGGCCTGACCGTGGATGACGTGATGAAGAACATCGTCACGGCCACCAATTCCAGCATCAACTTCGACCCGGCCTTCTGGATTGACAGCAATAACGGCAATCACTACTTCATCGGGGCACAGTACGCCGAGGAAACAATCCGTTCGCTGGAAACGTTGAAGGATATTCCCATCCGAGGAGTGAATGGAGTCGAGCCCGTCCGGCTCAGGAACCTGGCACAATTCAGCCGGAAAACGGGCCCGGCTGTCATCAATCACCGGAATATCACCCGCGTCATAGATGTCTTTGCCAACGTCGACCAGGGATACGCTGTCGGCTCGGTCATGAACGGAATCGAGGAGAAACTGCTGGAACCCCCTGAACTGGGCCTGGTGCCAAAGCAGTCCGAGCAGGGGCGCTACTATGAGGTCGGTGGTCCCGAATACGCTGGGAAAGGCTACAGCATCGAGGTCATGGGCGAGATGGCCCACATGCGTCGGGCTTTTATCCAGTTTCGCACTGCTCTGATCATCGCGGCCATGCTGGTCTATCTGGTGATGGTGGCTCACTTTCGCAGCTTTCTGGATCCGTTGATCGTGATGCTAACGGTTCCTTTGGGCTTCATCGGTGTCGCCCTTTTTCTGTATTCCACGGGGACGGCCCTGAGCATTCAGTCCTTCATGGGGATCATCATGATGGTGGGCATCGTGGTCGCCTACAGTATTGTCCTGGTTGATTTCAGCAACCGGCTGCTGGATCAAGGGCACTCGCTTAGAGAGGCGATCCTGACGGCATCGTCGCGTCGAGTCCGACCCATTCTGATGACTTCGTCGACGACCATCCTGGCGCTGCTGCCGATGGCCATCGGCTGGGGTGGAGGGGATGCGAATATTCCGCTGGCTCGTGCAATCGTGGGTGGAGTCATCGCGGCGAGCCTGGCCTCTCTGTTGGTTGTCCCCTGTTTTTATCTCATATTGAAGCGAGAGCCGGTTCGCTCGCAGTCCGTCTGAGGGCTTCAAGGATCTGAAATGAAAAAATCGCAAAAACAGATTTTGGGAAGCCATGGGCTCGAAGAGTGGATCTTTCTGATCTTGCTGCTTCCTGTTCTGCAAGCTGGCTGCTCGGCAGATTCGACGACTTCCAATGAGCCCAGCCAGGCGTCAGAACAGACGTCTCCGATCCCAGCAGGTGTCGATGTTGGAGTGACACAGCCTGTCCAAGAGGAGCTGATCCTTCAAATCGGCCTTTCTGGAAACGTCGAGCCCTTTGAGGAAACGATTCTCTACAGCCGGGTTGGAGGATATCTGGAGTCGATTCGCGTAGATATTGGAGATTCGGTGAAAAGGGGCCAGGTGCTGGCGAAGGTTCTGATTCCCGAGATGCTAGATGAATACCACGGGCTGGAGGCGGAGTTGGAAGGGGCGCGATCAGACCAGCAGAACGTCCTGGCAGAGCTGGAGCTGCAAAAGGTGGAAAAGGAGCTGGCGAAGCTGACCTACGATCGGGTGCGGAGTGTGCGCGAGGAAGAACCCGACATGATGCCCCAGCAGGCAGAGGACGAAGCGCGCGCCAAGTTCCAAGCCGCCGGAGCTCAAGAAGAGGTCATCCAGACTCGAATCGTTCAAGCCAAGAGTGGAGTCAAGCGTGTGGAGGCGGCTTTGAAGCGGCATCAAACACTAATGGAGTACGCTGAGATAAAGGCGCCCTTTTCGGGGATCGTCACGGAGCGATTTGTCGATCCAGGAGCTCTTATCCAGGCGGGAACAGGGTCGGGCAGCGCCCGACCTCTGCTCACAATATCGCAGCTACAGCGGCTGCGCGTTTTCTTCGACGTTCCCGAGGACAAGGTACCGCAAGTCCAGGTCGGCGATCTGGCTGAGATCACGGTCGACGCGCTGCCGGGTGCACAGCTGGAGGGCAAAGTCGCGCGCTTTGCGAAGGTCCTCAATCCTGAGACCCGAAGCATGAGGACTGAGGTTACCCTCAGAAACACGGAGCGCCTTCTTTTCCCAGGCATGCATGTGAGGGTTCGTCTGCTGCTGGAACGACGCGCAGCCGCGATTCTGCTTCCAGCCGAGGCCTTACGCTTCAAAGAGGGGGCGTCTTTCGTGTATGTGGTCGACGGTGATACGGCTCGTGAGACCCCGATCGAGACCGGTTTCGATGACGGCATTCGAGTGGAGGTGACTGGGGGGCTCAGCGGCGAGGAGACGGTCATTGTCACGGCGCGTGAATCCCTGAGCGATGGCGTCAAGGTCAGGCCCTCGAAGTGGGTGTCAAAGCAGGGATAAGGGATAAAATCCGGGATAGATGAAGCGCCATATTTGGGTTCTCCTCCTACTAGCGAGCAGCCTCAGTGGTTGCCTGCTGGGCCAGAATCAGGAAGTGTTACTGACTCTGTCTCAGGCGATTCAGAACGCACTCGCGCAACGACCTCAATTACTGCGGGTCGAAGAGGAAATCAAGGCGGCTGAAGCCCGGTTGAAGCAGGCCCGCTCGGGCTACTTCCCTCAGATCGGGTTTGGAGGAATTGCCAAGCAGGGCCTCTCCGGTGCGGGAAGCGCTTTTGGCCTCGAGGGGCTGGCTTCCTCGCCCTTTCCCCGCGATCTGGCTGCTTCGATCAACGTCTCCTACGATCTGTTCGATTTCGGCCGCAGGAAGCACAGAACCGCGGCCCACCGCTTGAGAGTGTCAGCTCTCAAAGAGTCCAGAAGATCGGATCGGTCGAGGGTTGTGCTTCAGGTCAAAAGGGCATACTACGCTGTCTTGGAGGCCAGGAAGCGCATTGAGCTAGGCAGCCAGACCGTCAGAGAGCGCGAACTGACGGTGAAGCAGAGTTCGGCCTTTTATCGTGCCCAACTCAAGTCCAAGCTGGATGTGAGTCTGGCCCAGGTCGAGCTATCGCGGGCTCGTCTCGGCGTGGTCCAGGCCGAAAGTGCCTACAGTCAGGCGCTGGTTGGGCTGAATCGTTCCATGGGGGCCCCGTATTCTGGAGTCTATGCCCTGGAGGAGCCGGGTGCGGTAGTCCAACCGCCAGGCAGCCTGCCGAGTCTTGTCCAAGGGGGCCTCGCAGATCGACCCGAACTCAAGAGCCTGGATGCCGAGATTGCAGCTTATGAAGAATGGCTGAAGAAGGCCGAGAGCGAAAAAAAGGGCAAGATCCTGGCAGCGTTCAGCGGAGGAATCACCCGGTTTGCCGAGCTGACAGCGGGTAGGTTACTGTTCGGGGGGATTGGCATCAGGCTGCCCATCTACACCGGGGGCCGTCTGGAAGGCCAGATCGAGGAAGCCAGACACACCCTGAAATCCTCGCTAGCACGTCGGCAGATTCTGAGCCGGGACATCGAAGAGGAAGTCGCAAGAGCGCACAGTCGTCTCACGACAGCTCGCTATGCAATCGAGCCCAACCAGGACATTGTCGCTCAGGCCCAGCAAACTCTCGAGCTCGCCAGGCTGCGCTATAAGGCCCAGTTGGGAGACTTTGTGGAACTCGCCAGAGCTGAGACAGCTCTTTCGTCGGCCGAGACCGAGTACGCGAGGGCCCTCTATGATTACAAGTTGAGTGAAGCGGAACTGCTCTATGCCACGGGCTCGATACATCATTAGGTGCCGCGGAAATTCGAGAAAGAAACTTCAATTGCCTCAGCATGATCATCGCTAGCAACCCTGACAGTCACGACTCTGCCAACTGGCGAAGGCTGCTTCGTTTCCTCGTGGGTGAAGTTTCAGGTCAGTCCCGCCCCTGCTACGCTGCCCTATTCGAGAGCGAAACTGCCCGAGCCATGGAAGCCTGAAGCGCGAGCGAGGGGCTTGGCGAACACCCCGAATCCTCCCGGCTTGGCTGCTTGCCGCGCGTCAGGCCCTTTCGTTTCCCCATTGCGCTGCCCTCCAACCCCTCGCTCGCGCTTCAGGCTTCCTTACGTTTCGCATTATTGGGCGACCTGGAGGTGCGAGTTCCGAATGAAGTTTCAGCTCAGTCCCGCCCCCGCTACGCTGCCCCATTCGAGGACGAAACTTCGGTTACGTCTGCCGTGATTGTCGCTACCGCCAATGACAGAGCCGTGACTGCAAGGGAGCGGTCCCGATCACCGATCGGGAAATGCCACAAAAGGGGATGTAATCGGCCACCATCTGTTGGGTCGGTTGTTTCCGGCATCCGTATGCCGGGACCGCTCCTTCGCAGCCACGGCTCTGTCATTGGCGACTCTTGGATGATCTCCTACCAAATGAAGTTTCAGCTTAGTCCGCCCCCAGGAAGCGCTGGCCCCATTCGAGAAAGAAACTTCTCCTGATTTCAGGAGGCATCGCCTACGCCAAAGGCGTTACTGCGTGTAGCCCAGGGTTGCAATGCGAAGCGAGCTACCCTGGCTTCAAGTCGCCTGCCTCTTCTACGCTGAAGCGTTATTGCCAACGCGTTTCCGGTCGGCAATAACCCCTTCGGGGTAGCGCATTTTCTGGAACGACCTTGACCCAGGGTAGCTCGCTTCGCTCCGCATCGCCAATCCGGGGCTACCCGCACTAACGCCTTCGGCGCAGGACAGGTCCCGTTCACCACGCTGTTCGGAGGACAGGAGACGTGCGACGTATTCTTGAAGTTTCAGCTCGAACCCCAAAGCCGGCCTAACTTGAGAAAGAAGACCGCGACTCACCTTGGTGTGGCATCCGGGAGGCCGCCGTCGACAGGAATCGTAGCCCCCGTCGTCGGGGTCTGTCGGGTGGCCAGAAAGAGGACGGCTTTTGCCACATGAGTAGCCGTGATCTTGGCACGGAGCAAGTTCCGGCCACGGTAGTATTCCTCCAGCCCCTCCTGGTCCAGCCCTCGGACCCGCATTCGATCCGGGCCTACTGTGGCCCAAAGACCAGATTTCCGAGTCCCCTCCGAGAAAACGGCGTCGGGCGCTACCATGTTCACTCTCACCCCTATCTCTGCCAGTTCGAGACTCGCAATCCGCGCCAGTTGGTGAGCGGCCGCCTTGGTGGCGCTGTAGGCTCCAAAACTGGCGCCCGGAGCGAAGACGTTCTTGGTCGAAACGAGCACGATATCGCCCCCGGTACCCTGGATCCGGAAGTGACGCGCCGCTGCAGAGAGGCTATTCAAGGTGCCCTCGACGTTGACTCGCTGCAGTCGACGGAAGGCCTCCGTCTCCATCTCTTCCAAGGAGGAGACCAGGGCAATACCGGCATTGACAATCACCAGATCAACCCCACCCCATACAGCAGTGGCCGCATCGAAGGCAGAGCGCACCGAGTCCGGATCGGTGACGTCAAGCGGGGCAGCCAGGACACGTTCCCCAAATTCAGAACCTAAATCCCTTTCCAGAGCGTCGAGAGCTTCGCCTGGTAAGTCGGTGAGTACCACATGGCACCCCTGGATCAGAAGCTGACGACTGATCCCTGAACCGATGGCCCCGGCGGCTCCGGTCACGAGGCCGACTTGACGTCGCAGCGGCAGGGCGTCTGAGGTGTCCAACTTGTAGTGCTGGAGGCCGCGGTACTCCATCCCGAAGAGATCGGATTCACTGAGCCCTTCGTAGCTTCCCAGGGAGGCAATCTGAGCCTTGACCCTCAATGTCTGGCGGGTTATGTCACGGACAATCCCGGCGGCGGCAATGTCCTCTCCAGCACAGGCGGCGCCCACACCTGGAATCAGCAAAACACGGGGGTTGGAATCGAAATGTTTGAGCCCGCTTTCCAGACGAGGTGCGTTCCTCTTCAAGTAGGCTTCGTAATCTAAGCGGTAGCGTTCGAGCGCCCGACTCAACAGATCTTTGGCCTCGGTATGGTCGCGGGGAAGGGAATCGACCCAGAGGGGTAGGGACTTGGTCCGGATCAGATGATCTGACGTCAGGGGTGTCGATAAGGCGATCTCCTTTGCCCGGTACGAGTTGAGTAGGTCAAGCGTCTCCCGACCGATCAGCGGCGTCAGAATGACGCGTCGATAGGGTCGGTCCGCATCACCGCTGGGCTGGGCCAGGAGACCTCTCAGAAGGGGGGCGATTCGGACCCATCGTCGTTTGGCGGTTTGCGGCGAGGTCGACGTGGTTACACTGAGCGATCGGCGGGCCCGCTTTTGCAGGTAGGCTTCGGCTTTGCTGACCAGCTCGATCGTCCTCTCATAGGATACTCGGGGCTCCTCTCCCCAGGTCACAAGACCGTGTTGCAGCCACACCATACCCTTGGTTTCCGGAGCAGATTCGAAGGTCTCGGCGGTTGCCTGGGCCAGCTGGAATCCTGGTTCGACATAACGAAGGATCCCCACCTCGTCACCCAGGGCTTCCCGAAGCAAGTCCACTCCATCGGGCTGATTGGTCAAGGCGAGGATCGAGTCGGCATGGGTGTGATCGATGAACTTCGCGGGGAGGAAGGCGTGAACCAGAGTCTCGATCGAGGGCGTGGCCGAAGCCGAGTTCAGCAGGTGGATCCGGAACTGGTTGACCATCTCATCGTCGGCGAGAGATGACAGGCTGCGGAGCCGTCTCAAGGGCTCCAGGTCCAGTCCAGAATGTCCTTCGGGCTCGATCCTGGCTAGATCGTAGCCGGAAGCCTTGACATAAAGTCCCTCAAGGTCATCTCCGAGAAGATTTCGATGGACGGTCTTGACGGAAGTGTTGCCGCCTCCGTGTAGCACCAAGCTCTTCTCTTGGCCCAGGAGTCTCGAAGCATAGGTTCTGAGGGCGAGATCCTCTCCCCAGGGGTCGGCGTAGTTCTTGAGGAAGCGATCTGCCTCCTGCTTGGACCATTGGCTTTTCATTTTGGCGGTCGGCTAGATAACAGTTTGGAAATCTCTAAAGCCGCGGATCTAGGCAGCACCTTTCACCGCATCCAGCATCAGGCGCGCATTCTCGGCGGGATTTTTCCCATCGAATACGGCACTCCCTGTGACGACCAACTGGGCACCTGCCCGGACGACGTCGGCCACGTTGTCGCGCTTGATCCCACCATCCACGCAGAGGACGATATCTCGCCCACTTTCCTCGACCCTGCGGCGAACCTGTTCGATTCGATGGAAGGTTGCCGCAATGAAGCCCTGTCCGCCCCAGCCTGGATTGATCGCTAGAAGCATGATCATGTCGACATCATCCATGAGTGGCTCGAGTGTCGCGAATGGGGTGCCAGGGTTCAAGGCGATGCCCCGCACCAAACCCCTCGACTCGTCGTTGGCGTTGCTCAGCTGCCCCAGATGTTGCAGGACCCGGTGGATGTGGGTACAGGACTCTACATGTACCGTGACGATGTCGGCCCCGGCGGCCACGTATGCGTCCACCTTCTCCAGCGGATCCTGGATCATAAGGTGAACATCCTTCAACAGCGAGCTCGATACGGACTGAATCAAGGGGGGGCCCAGGGTCATCGTGGGTGTGAAACACCCATCCATGACATCGAAGTGAAGGAGACGGACGTCCGTCTGCTCCAACAGGGCGACTTCCGAACCGAAGTTACTGAGATCGGCGGTCAGGACGCCCACGCTTATGGTAGGACAGAGTTCTCGCAGCAGTTCTGAGGTGGACATCAGGAGACGGTTTCCACCTGAGTGCCTTCGTGCTTGAGGGTTTGAAAGAGATCCAAGGCCTGTTCCGGCTTCATCTGCTCGTGGACGACCCCTCGGATGGCCTGGATCATGGCCGCAGGAGCATCGGATTGGAAGATGTTGCGTCCCATGTCCACGCCGGTGGCGCCCTGATCGATGGCGTTATAGGCCATGGTCAAGGCTTCCAGCTCGGGAAGTTTCTTTCCCCCTGCCATTACAATTGGAACCGGGCAGGAGGCGGTGACGGTTTCGAAGCCATCCGGCACGTAGTAGGTCTTGACGAAATGGGCCCCAAGCTCGGCGCACATCCGGCAGGTCAGCCGGAAATACTGGGCGTCACGCTTCATCTCCTTGCCCACAGCGGTGACGGCGAGGATGGGGATGCCGTGACGGTTTCCGAGATCCACCAGGCGGGTCATGTTCAGAACCGACTGGGCCTCGAACTCGGCGCCCACGAAGACCTGCACCGCAAGTGCCGATGCATTCAGACGCACGGCGTCTTCGATGTCCATTGCAATCCGTTCGTTGGACATCTCTCTCAGGATGCTGGGCCCGCCGCTGGCGCGAAGAACCGTTCCCTGGGTAAAAGTCGAAGGAATCGTGCTGCGAAGCATCCCGCGTGTCAGCATCAGAGCGTCGCAGTAGGGAAGAATCGGAAGGATCCGAACGTCGACGCGCTCGAGTCCGGTGGTCGGCCCCATGAAGTAGCCGTGGTCGATCGCCAGCATGACGATTCGTCCCGAGTCCGGATTGTAGAGGCGCGAGAACCGATTTTGCATTCCCCAGTCCAATGAATTTGAACCGCGGAGAAAGAACGGTTCACTCTTCATGGGGATGTCAGTATAGAACTGCTTGGCTTCGCTAAGGTTATCTACGTCAGGCATAGCTGATCTCTCCTTTTGATAAATGTTTAACCGGTCATGGCAGAGAATAGCTGCCGAAACAGGCTATTTCAAGGAATCAGCCGATCCACAGACTATAGATCCCTCAGGCGATGCTAACCGCACGGCTGGGGTTTTCGATCAGGATGTCATCGATCGACTTCTGATCGACCCCCTCCGCACGCAGCAGGGGTAGGAAGTCTGTCCAAATGTAGTCGTAGCCTCGACCGCCGTGGTGGCGAAGTTGGGACAAGCGGCAGGTGTCGGTCGCGACCAGAAGCTTCTTGCTGTAACCCAGGCGGATCAGCGTGGCCAGACGTTGGGCTCTTTCTGCGTCCGTCATTCCGCCGGGCCATTCCCGATTCCAACTGATCAAATCGAACTCAACAAAGGCACCTCTGTTGAGAATCGGAAGGTAGTAATCTAGATCTTCCTGTTCCTCAGCCAATATGTGGGTATCGCAGTGGCCGATGATGACTTTCGAAAGGTCGGCTCCGGCTTCCTCCAGCACATCTAACTGGGCGTGACCGGCTCGCCCCAGGCTCGCATGAGTTGAGATGAGTACCCCAGTTCGCTGCTGAGCTCTCGCGGCTGCCTGGAAGACTCTTGTTTCCGCTTCGCTGAGTCGATAACCCGCCGGGTCGGGCTCCGGCTGATTGTGGGTTCCAATCTCACCGATGAAGCCGGCAGCAACTCCCTCTTCTCCTTCCTCTATCTCGCGGACAAAGAATTCAGTGATGCGGTCGACAGTAGCGGAGCGGAGCCATTCTGGATAGCAGGACTCTTGATAGAAGCCGATCCCCCGGACGATGTGGACGCCAGAGGCTTCCCCGATCCGGCGCAGGGCACCGGGGTCGGCATTGAGGTCGACGGGGGTCACCTCCAAAATGCCACGACCTCCGGCCTTCTTGAAAAACTCGAGCTCGCGCACGATCAGCTCCCAGTCGAGCATGTAGTTGTCTGGGTTGCCGGAGGTATGGGAGATGTCGCAGCAGAGGTGTTCGTGCGCCAGAGTTGGGCCGAGTTGATCGCTCGGTATTTCGCCGCAAACCGTCCGGATCATGCAGGGCAGGGCCTCACCCAATGGCGATACAGGGGCTTGACGTTCTCTGGAAGCGCTTCGTAGACGTCCAGCGGTACAGCCGCCACGTCGTTCTCCGTTTTTCCGGCTTCGTCTACCATCCGGACCCGTTCTGGAGAACCGGGCATGAGAATGTCCAGATTCAGCCACCAGGGCGCGTATCGCACCGCCATTCCCACGCGGGCCTGAGCGCTGGTGTTGGCCGTGGCAGCATGCCAGAGGCGGCTGTCGAATAGGAGGACACTTCCTGCTTCTCCGGTAGCCTGGATTTCACCTGGATAGGGCTGCGAAGGGTCGACTCCGTTGTTTCCCGAGGGGTTGTTGGGTGAACGGTGGCTCCCGGGTACGATAGCCGTGGCACCCGTTTCGGGAGCGAACTCGGAGAGCATCCAGAGCGTCGTCAGGTGCATGGCCGCATCAGGGTAGGGGGCAGGAACGTGTCCGGCATTGTTTTGATTAAAGGGCCAGTCTGCGTGCAACTGGCCTCGGGCGCAGCCGGGATAGCTGATATGGGCACTCGTAAATGAGATGCGGAGCTGTGGACCCAAAAGGGAGTTGGCGATTCCCAGGATTCGCGGATCAGCTAAGTAAGGTGCGAAAGACTGCTCGTACGCGATGAGACCCTTTCGGGAGCCCTGTCCTTCCAGTTCGTTAAATGTCCCGTGGTCTTGAACCGTCGACTCTACCCGCTGACAAATCCCCGCTACATTGTCACTGGGAATGACTCCTTCGAGAACACACCATCCCTGAAGTGTGAGGTGAGCCAGCGTCTGTTCGAGGGTGATTTCATCAATTGCTTCAGAAGTAGTCATCGGCTTCTTCCCAGGTTGCGAGCCGCTTCGCTCAGCGGCCGGATAACATCGGTTTTAAGGTTTACCGACCAGATGAAGTGCAGCAACTCTTCGCCGACCTCCCTGGCGATGATGTCGATCCAGATTTCTGGTGTCTCTTGCTTGATTACCTTCCACTCCACGAAGCGCAGTTGGGACTCTCCTGCGACCAGTCTCTTGGCGTGGACGGACTTGATCATCAGCCCCCGGTAGGCAGTATCGGCTTCTTCCTTTTGCTGTGCATCCTTGGCCGCGTCCTTCTCCAGCTGGGCGGCAGACGCCTGGGCATTGGAATCAGTCTTCTGCCGCACCAGGACGGGGCGGTCCGACTTGTGATCAGCCGCCTTCGCCCCCGCACTCTTCCTTTTCGATTTCGCCTTGGGCGCAGCGACTGGCGGCGGGGATGGCTTGGGATGACTTGAAGCAGGTATCGTCGCCAAAGTTTGTTTGGGCGAGAGGGCTGTGGGCTTTTGGGACTCAGGCTTCTGGGATTCGCCGGACTGATTCTCACCAGAACCAGCGCTAGCCGTGATCGGCTGATCTGGGTCTTCTGGCCTGCCCGTGAGCCCTTCGATACTGGAGAGGTCATCTGATCCAAAATGCTCCAGGGGCGTCGGTACTGGATCAGGATCTGCCGGTTGCTCGTTCGGCTGTTTTTCCCCTCGGGTAGACTGGGCGACGTAGCCGATGGCCAAAGCCGCCGTCGTGACCAGGACCACGATCAGCCAAGCCGGAATGCGTCGGCCCTGTTGTGATTTTCCCCCGGAAAAGACCTCTTCGAACAGGGACGTTGAAGGCTGATCTGTTCCAGCGGTTTCGGCAGTTGCGGCCGGGTGGGCCCGGACCTGGCGCTGAGTGTGAGCTGAAGCAGTAGGCGGTCTGGATCCTCGGCCGACTTCGGAGCGACCGAGGTGTTCCATCAGGGTCTCGTAGGCCTGATTGACCTGCTGGATCTTGCCTGCCGACCGGGAGCGAAGACGGGGATGGTGGGCGAGGCGCTCGGCCTCCCACAGAATCAGTAGGTCCTCGCGAGCCTCGGCCACCTCCTTGAAGCTTGCTCCCACTGTCAGCTCAAGGATGCGATACGCGTTTTCGATGTCCTTCATCGTTTCATGAGTCCTGACCCAGCAGAAGTTCCGAAGTCTATCGCGTGGGGATTTTCCCTTTTTTTAGCTTCTCTGTACCCCAATATACTATAAGAGGGAGAGCCAAGCCGGTCTCAAATTCGGTTCTAACAGGATATAGGTGATCTTCCTGCGGCGGACCAGTTCTCATTTCAAGCTGTCTTCTCCACGGGCCATAGCCCAACCGTGATTGGCACCGAAGATGGGCTTGAGGACGAATGAGAGGTAACGAAGCAGGCGTTTCTCTGCCCGGATTTTCCAATCATAGGTGATGTTGACCCAGCGCTCCTGTTCTTCAAAGGTCCAGATTCCCCGCCCAGCAAAGTCACCCCAGGTCTCGAGGGTCCCACCGAAGGGTTTCCGCGACTCCACAACCCGAAAACTCCAGCGCAAGCGATAGAATAACCAGCCCTTGGTAAGGAGGCTGTAGACTTGACCGATGTCGCCGTCATCGCCTTTCTGGATCTCCTTCACTTCGAGATAGATATCGGGCCACCAGCGGACCAGATCGAGGGCGTCGTCGAAGACATCGGTGACTTCTTGTGCACTGGCCTCGACCCGCCAGCGAGTGACGAAGTGATAATCGTAACTTTTCTGCACTAGTGCCTGCTCACTTCCCCCACAAAGAGCGCCACTATAATAGGATCCACTCACGTTTGTTTCCAACACAACTGGGGTAGGACCATCTGGTGGCTTTTCTGAGATCATCCGGCTTTCACCTGCCACGACAAACTGATAAAATCTGGCGGCAGTACTCAAGCAATTTCCTTTTCGCTCGTGGGCGGAGCATTGAGCAGAGCCAGAGAGAGTAAGGATCTTCTGAGAAGGCGAAATCAAAACCTTTCCGGCGCCTTTGTACTGGCGTGTCTGACCTTTATGGTGAGGGCAGCCCAGGAAGAGGAATTTCCCGTGTTCCGAGCTCAGTCCGAGCTGGTCCTGGTGGACATGGTGATCAGTGACAAGCGGGGAAATTTTGTCCAAGATCTAAAGCTGGAGGAGATCGAGGTCTTTGAGGACGGAAAGCTCCAGGATATCGTTTTCTTCGATCTTCGGAAGAGGGCCGGGTCAAAGGAGGAGCTGGCCGCAGAAGGGCCAGCGAGTCGTTCTTCGATTTCCGAACTTTCCTTTGACCGACGAGCGCTTCCCACTTCTCCGGTTGATCGGGGACACTTTGTTTTTCTCTTCGACATGCAGGCTATGGACTTCCACGGACTGCAGAGGGCAAAGGACTCAATCCGGGCTTTTATCAGCTCCCAGCTGGCGCCGACGGATCAGGTCATGATCGCTACGGTAGAGCCAAGTTTCCGTGTGCACCTTCCTTTTACCAGTGACACTTCGGTGATGAAGGGTGCCCTGGAGACACTCAGCTTCAGACCGCAGGCAGAGACCGGGATTTCTCAATTTATGGAGTCCGTTGAGCAGCTCTTTTCGCTCCTCGAGGGAATTGTGCTCGATACCTTTGATCCGGGTGATGCAGGTGGTGCAGAGGGAGCCCCGGCAAGGTTGGATCCTGCTCTGGAGGGGACGATTTCGCAGGCTGCGTCCCTGGCCCGTGAGATGCTGTTGAGTCTGGAACTGCGGGTAGACTTTACCTGCGCCGCAATTGGAGCGCTTTCGCGTCATCTGGGCTCGCTGCCAGGCCGCAAGCATCTGCTCTATTTCTCCAAGGGCTATGCCCTGAGCGCGAAACGGACCCTGAGCCGAATCATCAAGGATCGGGCTATGGCCTATTCCCCTGCCCAGATTACGCTGATCCACCGGGCCGTGAATAATTTCATGGCGGGGACGGGACGTGCTGGTGATCTATACAGAAGGATGAACGGGGCGGTCAACCAAGCCAATCGATCCCAAGTTTCGATCTACAGCATCGACCCGCGCGGGCTGATGCCTCCTTCAACCGCCTTAGCCAGCATCAAGGGAGCCGCCAGCGCAATGAACGCTTCCTACTCCACTGAGGACATCACGGCGCCGCACGAGTTCCTTTCGTCTCTTTCCCTCCAGACCGGAGGTCTCTGGTTTGCGGATGACAACGATCTGAATAGACCCATCCGCAAGGCTTACCTCGATGGTCGGGAATATTACCTGGTGGGATACGTAGCCAAATCCGAGAGGAAGGTGGGCAAGTTTCACAAGATCAAGGTCAAGCTGAAGCGGAAGCGGCTCCGGCTTCGACATCGGAAGGGCTACACCGAGGAGGATCCAACCCTGGCGGTCACGATAGATCTGGCTAACGCCTTCAAGTTTCCCGATCTCTTCAGTGATTTTCCATTTAAGACCGAGGTATCCACTGAGGCGGGAAAGCTAAAGGTTCTGGCTCGGATTCCCACAGATGCCGTGACTTTTAGATCAGAAGGAGATCAGCGCCGCTGCGTTGTGGAGATGTTTGGTGCGATCTTTGATGGGGCGGGGAAGTGGGTGGGAGATACCTTTTTTTTCGCCGAGAGGGTCGACCTCGACTTCAGCCAGAACGATTTGGATGAGTTCCTGCGCTACAAGGATTTTTCTCCGGTCGCCGAGAAGCCGGCACCGGACGGGAACTATGAGCTGGTCGTTGTTTTGCGGCAGAAGCTTTCCGGGAAGATAGCCACCTCTACTCACAGACTAGGACTGCAATAGGCTCTCCTGTCCCTGTTTGCCCAGAATGATCCCGACTTACTGAGAATCTGCCAACTACGGAGTCAGGGCGGGCTTCTCCGAGACTGGTAGGGTGCCAAACTGACCGGGGCGGAGCAGGATGGAAACGGCACCGAATTCCGCCTCACCGCAGATCACCAGGGACCCGGTAAAGTCGGTGAAATTGACAGCCTGGTTCCAACTGTGCTGCTCCACGAACCGGACATCTTGTTCTTCGCCGGTGTGAAACAGATTAAGGATTCTTGTCGCGCGGAGCGGCGACAAGAATCAAGAGTTGAAGTAAATCTGGGGTTCAGCGGGCTTTGGATTTCCAATGGGTTT
>CAUZIZ010000092.1:0-21258 GCA_963579905.1 Acidobacteria bacterium UBA6911
ACCGCCATCTTTCGCAACCCTTCCTTTTTCTCCAGAGTCAAACAGAGCGATCTAGTCTCCTCCCAAGCAACCAGACTTTCCGCCTGACCTGACTTTAAAGGCGAACGCAGCTCTGGTCTCCAGTCCGAAATATTTGTTTTCTTCGGGCCTCTAGCTCAAAGGACAGCGCTCTGGAGACCATCGCTATAACCCGGACCCGAAGTTCTCTTTCTGAACGATTCTGAATGATCCAGCGCCCCTCGAAGTCCCAGCGTAGTCCCCTCTGTCCCCACTCCACAGCACTCTGCACCCAACCGGCGTGTCCCCAACCGTCGGCCGGCATCCCCAACCCGCGGCCGGCAACTCCGGATCTCTCAATTCCCAGTCACCCCTCAAGGAAGCTCGCCCACGAATCTCCTGGGTGATCATTCCGTTCGGGTAGCAGATCACCCCGCTAGACTATAATGCGAAGGATGCGGGCAGCTCGTTTGGTCCTACCCTTGTTTGTGTTGCTAGCTTTCCTCGTCGGTTGGCAGGCTGCAGTTGGCAGTGTGACTACGCTCGCAGCCCAGCGCTCTCTTGACTTTCGAGTCGGTGCCAGAACGAAGTCTCTACGTTCGCAGGAGCGCAACGAAAAGATTCTCTATAGTGTCAAGGACCTCGTTACCGTGCTGGGTCTTCAGACGCGCGACGAGGCGGGCCGTCTCACGATCGAGGGCCCTGCGGGGAAACTGGAGTTAATGGATAATCGACCGTTGGTCAGGTTTCGACAGGAGTACGTTCTCATCTCGAGTCCCTGTTGGAGAAAAGGCCAGTCGGACTGGTACGCACCGGAGGATTTCATTGCCAAGGTTCTACCCAACATCCTGACGGGAAAACTCGTGAGAATGCGTGGCGGATACCGTTTCGACGGCCTGGCTGTGAATCGGGTTCAGGTGGAAGTCGTCAATCACCCAGATCATGTTACCATCACCTTCCTGCCCAGTCAGGCGGGCTCGATTCGAGTGCGCGAGCAGGGGGCGCAAGTCGAAGTGGAGTTGGGAGAGTATCTGATTCGCCCGGACCTTCCCCACAATCAACCCCAGACCAATTGGGTTTCATCTCTTGAATTTGATCCTCAAGGTCCATACGGACTTTTTCGCATCCATAAGGGTCGAAGCTTTGGTTTCATGAGGCAGCGGGAATTAACCCGCCCTGATCGAACCGTGATTGAGATCTATCCTCCAATGGGAGCTGAGACGCCCAAAACTCCAACGAGTCCACCCATTCCGGGAAAGGCTGCCCTTGAGCCTGACTTTACGGATTTCGGTCCTCAGGACCGAGGTGTTGGTGTCATTACCCTTGATCCGGGACACGGAGGTGAAGACTCGGGCGCGAAAGGGGCCGAGGGAATTCTGGAGAAGAACCTGGTCCTACAGCTTGCCAGTCAGGTGGAGGATCACCTAAAGGAGGGACCTCATCGGTCTCGATTGACTCGAACGCAGGATATAGCTCTCTCTCCCACCCAGCGAAGCGCGTTTGCCAACTATCACCGCTGCCAAGCGTTTATTAGTCTGCATGCAGGGGGCGCACCCGATCAGAGTAGCCACGGCGGAGTCGTCTACGTTCACGACTACCTGGATTCGGATGCCATATCAGAGCCCAAGTCCAAGACAGAACTGATTTCCTGGGAGGACGGCCAACGCGCGCATCAGTCCGAGAGCCTGAGTCTTGCCAAACTCATTCAGGCAGAGCTGAACCAACTCTACAAGACCCAGAACTCGGTCGTGAAGGTTCCACTCACGGTGCTTGCCCCCGTGGCAGCGCCGGCCGTGTTGGTCGAGGTTGGGTTTCTGACTCATGAGGGCGACCGGGAGAGACTGAGATCGATTGAATTCCAGGAGGAACTTGCTGTGGCTATTACGAGAGCCCTGGGGACATTTCTCCAAAGCGATATTGCTGCCCGCTCTCGGAATCCAGACGACAGGTTAGCTTGGGTTTTTACCATTTCCGGGGATCGAAGAGCGAGATGACCCAGTAATGAAGGAGTATCGAATTTCCCTGTTCGTTTTCGTTCTGGTTGCGGGTGCCCTCATGGTCGCGGTTTATTTCTTCGAGTCCGAACGTGAACGACATCAACAGATCGAGGAAACTGACCATGAGGTGCTCGACGTCGAGTCGAGTGTGGTGGAGGTAAAAGGAGAGGGCGAGTTGCCGGTGAAGCTGTTTTTCTGCGCGGCGGGAGCGAAGGGGCCCAGCACGCGAGCCTTCGAGATTGAAGAGCGGACCATTCTGAAGACAGAAGATCCGGTCTTGAACGCACGACAGATTGTCAACGAGATCATGAAGAGCAGGGGGGATGAGTCCCCTCGAATATTTCCGGAGGAAGCGAGGGTGCGACAGATTTATTTGCTCGACGATGGGACGGCTCTCGTGGATCTGGCGCAGGAGACTACCCAGAGACTGGCTGGGGGAGTCACCTCGGAGCTTTGTGTTATCCGCTCGATCACCCGGTCTCTGAAGGAGAACCTGACTCAGATCAAAAGGGTGAAATTCCTGGTCGGAGGCGAGGAGCGAGCGACCCTTGCGGGGCATGTTTCCATTGGTAGCCCCTTCTAGTAGAATCGCGAAATGACGTTTCGAAGTGACGGTCGTCAAGTCGACCAGTTAAGACCCGTATCTATTGTCCCCGACTACAACAGGCACGCTGAGGGGTCTGCACTCATCGAGTGTGGAAACACCCGAGTTATCTGTACGGCAAGTGTTGAGAACAAGGTGCCTCCCTTTCTGAGAGGGACGGGACAGGGGTGGATAACTTCCGAGTACGGAATGATTCCCCGGTCTACTTCCACCCGGATGATCAGGGAGTCCTCGAAAGGAAAACTCTCGGGCCGGACCCAAGAGATCCAGCGGTTGATTGGGCGTTCCCTTCGGTCGGTAGTGGACATGGACAGCTTGGGTGAGCGTACGATCTGGGTGGATTGCGATGTCATCCAGGCAGACGGAGGCACGCGCACGGCATCCATCACGGGATCCTTTGTGGCTCTCGCGCTTGCCCTAGCTGGTTTGAGGCGTCAGCGGGTTCTGTCGAAGGCCGTTCTCCTCGACCTGGTTGGTGCAGTCAGCGTCGGCATCGTAGACAAGGACACTCTTCTGGACCTCAACTACGAGGAAGATTCGGCCGCCGAAGTAGACATGAATGTCGTCATGACCGGTGGGGATTTATTTGTCGAGGTTCAGGGAACTGCCGAGGGCCAGCCTTTTTCCCAAGATGACCTCAGCCGGCTACTTGAGTTGGCCCGAGGTGGAATCCACCAGCTCATCGAGAAACAGAGGGAGATACTGGAGCAGAGCGTGGAAGACATCTCCCAGCTTTTTCAAGAAGAAGGTTGAGATTGGCTAAGTGCTCCATTCCATCGGAAGGGAGCATTTAGTTGCGGCTCCTACTGGCGACAAAAAATAAGGGAAAGCTGATCGAGGTCCAGGACGCGCTGCACGGGCTGCCCCTCACCCTTGAGACTCTCGTACAATATCCCGATCTCCCCAACCCGGTGGAAGACGGTGCTAGCTTTGCCGCAAACGCCCGGCTGAAGTCGGAGCATTATCTCCGTCTTACCGGATTGGCAACTCTCGCAGATGATTCGGGTATCGCCGTAGAGGCGCTCGATGGGGCGCCCGGGATCCACTCGGCTCGTTTCGCCCCTAGCGACGATGCCAGGATCCGCAAACTACTGTCTACGCTTGACCAGGTCGACCCCGACTGGGCCAACATCGGGGCATCGGCTCGTTTTGTCTGCGCACTCTGTCTTTCGAGGTCGAGCGAGCATATCGAGGTGGAAGGCGAAGTTTGGGGGGAGATCATCCCAACTCCTCGGGGCGCCAATGGATTTGGATATGATCCGATCTTCTATTACCCACCGTTGGGCAAGACGTTTGCCGAGCTCAGCTTGGCCCAGAAGAACCGGATATCGCATCGAGCTCAAGCTTTGGATCTGCTCCGATCCAGCGTGGGAGCCTGGACAGAATCATGAAGAGAATGCGAACAACACATGGCGCAGGTCCGGAAGTCAGCGCTACAATTTTGAGAGAGAGAGCCCAGTACGCACTCCCTTTTTTGGATCGGATGCTCTAATTGGATCGGATGGCCTAATTGGATACGAGGAGAGGTAGTTCGCAGCCTAAATCTCCGATCGCGGCCTGGGCAGTTTTCCTACCACATTTCTACCACAGAATCGCCCGAACAACAGGGAATACCAGCTAACAAGAAGGGCGAGGACATGAGAAGGGGGACAGTCTGTTACTGTTCGGGGCATGCCGCTCGATCAAATCCAGGACAGCGCAGTGAATTCCTCGCTATGCCAATCAGGAGTTCCCAGGCTCCGCCCCATTCGAGTAGAAGGATGGGTTGCCAATCGGTCCATCTAGAGCCCCATGAGGACAGAGGTTGAGCATTCGCAGACCAGTTTTTCTACCACAGAAACGCCCGAACAACAGGAAACACCAACTAACAAGAAGCACGTAAGTTGTTGAGCAGAAAAGACGAGCCACTATCCGGTTGGGCTCATAACCCAAAGGTCGAGGGTTCGACCGTCACCGCCATTCTACGTGACCCACTCATCTCCTCGAAGCGTCGCTCGCTTCCACCGCTCCCTTTCCTCCTTGTCAGGGAGGGTCAGAGCAAAACGCTCTGGCCCTTTCTCTGCAAGGGTTTAACACTAGATCCTATATCTTAAAGACTTAGTGGATTTCCATTAATTACAAGAATTATGGCAGCACGGGTGGATATCGTCCAAGTGCTATGACAGAAGTGACATAACAACTGACACTGTGACAGGAACCGAATTGGGAGACAGATGGGAGACAGTGTTCTGAGCGATTGGGCAATTGTCAGGTTCGCCAGCAGAGCTTGAGCCGCGGGGCAGTGCATCTCTTCAGCTTGGTTTCAGCAGAAGGGCGGGACCCTGTCGAAATCGTTGGGTTACGAGTTCAGGCCTCACCCCCGAAAACCAGTAACCTAGCGGCACGCACGGTCACATTGGGGAACGCTAGGTAGCGATTGGGAAGCCTGGGGCATTCTTATTGGACCCATAACGGACCAAAGTTTTCTGAAACAATACTGAGCGAGTTTCGAAGTCACTATGTTCTTCTGGGATTGAGATCAGCACATCAACACGTCAATTCATGGAGGGATGGGTCGGGTCCTGCACAGCAAGCATCTTCCAGAACGAAATCAAGACAGAGAACGGACCCGCCACTGTGAAGAGTGAAAGTCTACAGAGAACCTATAAAGACAGGGACGACGAGTTCAAGCACACGAGCAGCTTTCGAGTCAACGAAATTCCGAAGGCAATCCTGACTTTGAACATGGCGTACGAGCATGTGACTTCTGAAGAAAGGGCGTAGTAATCTGCCCTCAACTTGTGATTGGGTTTTCATTCTTCGAAAAGCCTATTTGCCAGCAAGACCTCGGAGAACTGAGCTAGGAGCCGCGGTGGACACCCTGAAATCGACACACCTGAACATGGCCACCGGGCTCTTGCGTTGCCCCGAATGCAACGACACGATGGCAGTGAAGTACTCGTCTCGGCCTGCCAAAAAGAAGATCGAGAAATATGTGTGCAAGAACAAGCCGGGCTGCCGGAGCGATCGGCTTCCCGTCACTGAAGTCGATTCGTCGCTATGGGGAAAGCTGTCGGGTCTACTCCTGAAACCAGAACGCGTCTATTCGTACCTAGCCCCTGCCAAGGAGGATCACCCGACATCTCTAAAGAATCAGCTTGCCAAGATTGAGAAAGACCAAGCCAGGATCGAGTTGAAGCAAAAGAAGCTGCTGGATCTCTACCTGGACGGAGAACTCGATAAATCGACATGCCGGGCAAAGAACTCAGAGTTGAAATCCCAGTCCGACTTCCTCGCGACAAGGGAGAACGTGATCAATGCCGAGTTGCCGGATCTTGAGGAGGAGGATGCCGCTGTGAGGTTGGTGCACAGTCTGCGAATACTAGCCAGGTCCCAGGAGCGTTTCACACAGACCCAGAAGACCCGTGTTTTCCGATCGCTTGTGAAGGAAGCTCACCTCGGCGAACAATCGACTGAACTGGTTTTCTATACCCAGCCAATCAGCAACATCTGGGCGAAATACCGTCAGACCGCCCAGGGTGCCACGCCACGAGTTGATCGCATTCCTAAAGTGGAACGCTCGATGGCTTATTGCGGCGCTGTCAGGAGATCCTCCAACTCGGCGCGGGTAGTTACCGGTCTCTGACAGGCGTAGTCCTGGCAAACATAGGCGGTCGCCTTACCCTCCAATGCCACTTTTCCCGCCAGCAGGGGGACCTTGCGTCCCAAAGCATCGTCGATCGTCTCAGAGCTCGCAAGGACTTTGTTGGGGAGATAACACTTCCTGATGACCGACAGCAATTGCTGCAGTTCCGTCTGCGGGCCAACGAGTGCCAACTCTTGAACAGGGCCCAAGTAGAAATCAAGGGCCTGAAGCCAATACCCGAAGGCCAGCGGGTGGCGCGATAGGGCCCGGTTCACGCGTCCAAGCATATTCTCAGCTTTCTCAAGGTACTCCTTCTTCCCTAGAATCTTCGCCAGCCTCAGCAGGTTGAAGCAGGCAACGGCATTGCCGCTGGGGCTGGCGTTGTCCATGTACTCTTTGTGTCTTACCAAGAGTCGTTCGTGGTCAGAAGGAGTGAAATAGAAGTCTTTGTTTTCGGTATCCCAGAACAACCGGATCTGAGCCTCTGTCAGTTCAGCCGCATCGTCTAACCATCGAACGTCTCCGGTTGCCTGATAGGTTGCGATCCAGCCCTCGACCACCAGGGCATAGTCCTCCAGGTAACCGTTGAGCTTGGCGTCGCCATCCTTCCAGGTTCGGAAGAGGCGGTCTTGGGCGACCATCTGGGTGGACAGGAATTCGGCATTGCTGACGGCAATTTCCAGATAGTCAGGGCGATCCAGGGTGAAGGCTGCCTCGGCGAAAGCCGTCAACATCAATCCATTCCAGGAAGACAGGACCTTGTCGTCTAGCCCCGGCTTGATTCGCGTTTCCCTGACCTGGAAGAGCTTCTGACGAGCTTGGTCTAAGAGATCTGTCAGATTCGCTGGGGACATACCTAAATTCCTGGCGTGAGCGGCCAGTTCGAGTCGAGGGTGCAGAACGTTGCTTCCTTCGAAATTACCGGTAGAGGTGACGTCGAAATAGTCGTTGAATATCCTCGCGTCTTCTTCACCCAGGACGTCCACGATCTCGGCCGGGGTCCAGGCATAAAATTTTCCCTCTTCACCTTCGCTATCGGCATCTTGAGCTGAATAGAAGCCGCCCATTGGGTGGCGCATTTCACGTCCAACAAAGTCTAGTGTCTCCTCAACTACGGTTCGATAGAAGGGATTTCCTGTGAGCTGGTGTGCCTCCAGATAGACTCGTGCCAGCAAGGCGTTGTCATACAGCATCTTTTCGAAGTGGGGGATCAGCCAACGCTCATCGACGGAATAGCGGTGAAAGCCCCCTCCCAGCTGATCGTAGATGCCACCCCGAGCCATTTCCTCCAGGGTGAGGTTGGCCATATCCAGAGCCGACGCACTGTCCCTACGTATCGAATACCGAAGCAGGGAAGCAAGGATCATGGCACTGGGAAACTTGGGCGCCCCGCCGAATCCACCGTGGTGTGAGTCGAACTGTCTCCGGCATCCGTCATAGGCGTCATCAAGGACCGTCTCCTGAATCACTTCTTCGGCGAAGCTCCATTGCGAAGCTTCTCGCAGCTTCCGGATGGTCTCGGCTTCACCTGCCTCAATCTCGACACGGCGCAGTCGATACGTCTCTTTGATCTGCTGCAGCAGACGTTTGAATCCTGGACGGCCGTAACGGTCATCTGGCGGGAAGTAGGTTCCTCCGTAGAATGGCACTAGATTCGGAGTCAGGAAAACGGTCAAGGGCCAACCACCGCTGCCTGTGGTCATTTGGACGAAGTTCATGTAGATGGCGTCCAGGTCGGGTCTTTCCTCGCGATCAACCTTGATATTGATGAACTCATCGTTCATCACCTGAGCGATCTCCTCGTCCTCAAACGATTCATGCTCCATCACATGGCACCAGTGGCAGGCAGAGTAACCAATGCTCAGGAGGATTGGTTTGTCCTGATCCCGGGAGGCCGTCAGCGCTTCTTCCCCCCAAGGATTCCAGTCCACCGGGTTGGAGGCGTGTTGAAGCAGATAGGGACTGCTCTCCTGGGAAAGACGATTGGTATTCTGAGCCGGTTCGTTCGACATGGGTTCTCCTTCCCGCACATTCTAGCGAAGCTGAAGTGATTGCGCTCGTAGCGAGATCCACCCGTGCCGAAAAGGTCAGGCGGGCAAAGGGTCATCAAAGGCGTCGGTGCTGTTCAATCTTAGGAGGGGTGGCATAGTGTGTGTGGTCCGGCACACCTGAAATCAGAAAGGCCTCTGCCCTTTGGTGACAGGTTCCGCAAGTTCCGCAGTGCAGTGCTTCGCCCTTGTAGCAGCTCCAGGTGAGGTGAAACGGGACTCGGAGCTTGCTGCCGATGCTCACGATCTCAGCTTTGCTCATACGGATGAAGGGAGACAGGATCTCGATGGGTTTGAAATCGCATAGTTCGGCCGCTCGGCCTAGGGCCTCTACGAATTCGTTTCTGCAGTCAGGGTAGACAGCTCGATCTCCGGCATGGGCGGCATAAGCTACTGTTCTAAACTCCGAGCCGATGGCCCAACTGATCGCTACGGCCAGCATCAGCATGTTGCGATTGGGTACGACTGTCACCTTCATGTTCTCCACGTCGTAGGCCTCCTCAGGCACTTCGACGCTGGTGTTGGTCAGGGCATTCTGGCCGAACAGAGCCCGTATTGAGGATAGGTTAGCGATCTGGAATTCTATCCCTTGTGCCTCACAGACGGTTCGGGCTGAGTCCAGCTCCTTGAGGTGACGCTGTCCGTAGTCGACCCCCAAAGCCTTCACCAGGTAGCCTTCTGAGATCAGAGAGTACAGCAGGGTAGTGGAATCCATGCCGCCGCTGTAGATAAGGATGGCCTTGCGGTTCACGCTCGATGTGGCTTTTCTCATGCGGCTGCCTCGTTTTCCTGGCGGTCCAAGTTGGCGATACTGGAACCTGGTTCCAGGACTCTCTCTACGGCGAGAGTCGCTGTCGGGTCCAGCCACCTTGGTCGGAAAGCTGATAGCGTAGACGATCGTTGAGCCGATTGGGACGACCCTGCCAAAACTCGATCATCTCCGGAATCAATCGATAACCTCCCCAGTGGGGCGGGCGAGGAATTGGCTGCTCCTGGTAGCGTTGGTCGAGCTCCTTCATCCGGAGCTCCAGCAGCTCGCGATTGGCTACGACCTGACTTTGATGCGAGGTACAGGCGGCGAGCTGGGCCCCTCGAGGACGACTCTGGAAATAAGTGTCGGAGTCATCCGGTGACGTTCGTTCAGTCTTTCCTTCTATTCGCACTTGTCGCTCCAGACTCGACCACAGGAAGACCAGTGACCCGTGAGGATTGCTGCAGAGCTCTTCACTCTTGGTGCTCCGGTAATCGGTAAAGAACGTGAATCCATCCTCACCAAAGTCCTTGAACAGGACGATACGCGCTGAGGGCTTCCCGTCCGGAGAGACCGTCGCCAGCGTCATTGCGTTTGCGTGGGGTACACCTGCTTCGAGGGCTTCCTTGAACCAGCGTGCGAAGAGGACGAAGGGTTCCAGACCGGCCGTCTCCTCCAGCAAGGAGTCCCGCTCGTACTCGCGACGCTGGTCCAGGTAACGCTTGGTTTCCATGATCGAATATCGGTCGCAGGGACGCTGCTAGTCGAGCAGGTCTCCGCCCTGGAGGAAGGCGATGACGTCGGCCAGATCCTGTTTTTTAAGATTCTGTTCTAGTCCGTCGGGCATCAAGGAGACGCTCGAAGCCCGAATCTCTATTATCTGCGAACGGAGCAGCGCTGTTTCCTCTCCTTCGCCCCGCCTCATCGTAAGGGTGCCGGGCGTTTCTGAGACGATTAGACCGTCGTGCATTTGGCCATCCTTTGTGATGATGACATAGTTGGTGTAGAAGGGCGAGACGACGCTGCTGGGATCGAGAATGGCTTCTAATAGCTCCCTCTTACTCCTGCCCTTTACCCGGCCTAGATCCGGGGCGACGCCCCTGCCCTGCTTCCTGAGGTGGCAGCTGGCGCAGTGCTCCTCGAAGAGCCTGCGACCGCGAGCAGGACTCGAGGGCAAGTCGAGCGCCGCCTTATTGTCTGTCACCACTAGTGTCCGGTCGCTCTCTCGGTCCTTGAAGACTCGGGTGGCCAATTCACGAATCTCGAGGGATGGGTTTTCTAGTAGCTTCATCTTGCGGGGAAGGTCCAGAGCCGATTCTTCGATTTTCCCTGCCTCAACGGCATTTAACAGTGATTGAGAGTGTTGGCGTCGGCTCAAAAGCACGTCGACGACGGGCTGGCGAATTTCGGGGCCAAAGATTCTCCAGCGCTCGATCAGCAGGTCTCCAACCTGAGGCTCGTCGAAGAGTCCAAGGGTTTGGATGGTATCTTTCAGCAGATCTGAATGCTGCTGGGGTGACAGAAGCTGTTCGAATACCGGAAGCAATTGCTGGAATCTACCTCCCGCCAGAGATCGAATAGCTCGCCTTCTTTTCCCTGTTGACAGCGTCGGATCCAGGGCCTGTCGTACGGAAAGCTTGATCAGTTGGGCCATTTCGAAGTGTTGTGCGACGGCTTGAGCTGCTGACTGGACAGATTCTGAAGAATCAACCAAGAAGGCGCTCAGGAAACGGTTGGCTGCCGGGATTCTGAGTCCCCTGACCCCAGTCAGCTTGAGCCCGTTCGAGAGTCCGGTCAGCAGTGCTGCCCGACGGTCCGCGTTCTGGATCGGTCCCTGGTTGCCCATCAGTCTGAGCGAACGGGAGACTTCACTTCGGTCATTGCGGGCTCCTATTATCGTTCCGATTTCCTTTAGAAACTCCACTGTGAGTGGTTCGCCCTCGTCGTGCAGCAGGGTTGTCAGTAGTTCAACAGAAGAGCCGATTTCCGAGCTCAATACGGCAGCGCGAAGCCAACCATTTTGTCGGTTCCGAGAGAGCAGGGATGCGAGAGCTCGGGTGGTTGTGTATCCTGAGAATTGGCCCAGCGACAAAGCCAGTTGAAAGCGTACGCGAGCGGATGGGTCATTGATCATGTCGAGAAGATGTGGCTGAAGTTCCTGGAAATCCTCAGCCAAACGCAGAGCATGCTCCCGTACCTGGGGGCTGGGGTCCTGTAAGACCCTTTGGATCAAGGTGGCATCGAGACCTGACAGTCCTTCCAGGGCGTACATCGAGTGGAGGCGCGTCTCCGCCGCGAGGCTTCCCAGTCCCGTCTCCGTCAACCATGGAATCGCCTGACGATCCTGGCGTTCGAGTAGCAGGCGCTGAGCGGTAAACCTCCACCAGGCGTTGCTGTGTGAGAGCAGCTTCAGCAACTCGTAAGTGGAAGCCCGACCAAGGTCAGGAGTGCGATCTTCCCGCCCCCCCGTGCCCGTGGGGACAGATATCGTTCCCCTAGACATCGTTCCCCTAGGAACAGACGTCTTGGACGTTTTGGTGACAGAGGTCTTGGGAAGCACTCGGTAGATACGTCCCCGATCGTCTCCGGCATAGAAATCCAGATCCCCTTTCAGAGACTCTGGAATGAACTCGGGTCCCTCTATGACTTGGCGATACATGTCGATCACGTACAGATTCCCGTCAGGTCCATTGGCCAGGTTGCAGGGGCGGAACCATGGGTCCGTAGAAGCCAGGAACTCTGTCCCCTCTTCCGAATCCCCTCGACTAGCAACGAAGGTGTCGCCCCGAGGCCTCAGAATATCCCTGTGGACAAGGTGCCCAGCCACATCCCCGGTAAACAGGTTTCCTCGATATTCCTTTGGGAATGTGTCGCCCCGGTAGACCGTTCCTCCAGACGCACCAGTGAAGAATCCGGAGGCCTCCTCTTTTCTATCCAGCTGCAGCTCCTGGAATCGCCGCTGCCGGATCCGGGTCCGCTGTTCACGCCAGACCTCGGGAGCAGTCAGCTGGAATACACTCTCGCCGTGGTCAGAGATGTTTTCTGAGGCCTGAGCCAACGTGAAGAAGGGGTTCCTGGCAAGATAGCGTCGCGGCATGATCGTGTGGCTTACATGACGCGAGTTGTGGGTAGAAAAGCGGTTGCCCCAGGCATCCAAAGCCAGACCATACTGTGTGGGACCCGAGGCTGGTTCGAAGAGTCCACGGTCGAGGCGAAAACGGAAATCAGCTCCTAGGACAGAAACCGGTTGTGCGTCGGGACGTTTCGAGAAGGTGATATCTCCCAGCTGCCCGCTGTTCGCGGCGTAGATCCAATTGTCGATGCAGAACCGCAAGTTCGTGATTCTTCCCTCTGGGTGGGCGAGTCGGAAGCCCGTGAATAACACTTTCCGAATGTCTGCCCTTCCATCTCCGTTCGTATCTTTCAGGTACAGAATTTCGGGTGCTGAGGTCACCAGGATCCCACCGTTCCAGGGAAGCAGACCAGCGACCTGAAGAAGCTTGTCCGCGAAGACAGCAGAGTGGTCGATCTTGCCATCGCCATCCCTGTCTTGAAGCAGCTTGATTCTTCCCCGGGGAGACTCTCCCGCGGGTGGATCGAACGGATAGTCCAGCATCTCGGCCACGAAGGCCTGTCCACTCTCGTCGAAGATCAGCTCGACAGGATCGACCACGTGGGGTTCAGCAGCAAACAGCTCTACCTTGAATTGATCGTCAATCTGTAAGCTCTTCAGTCCGTCCTCGGGTGAAAGGGGGGCGGTAGGTTGGGAGCACCCGATGAGAGAGAGCACCCCAATGATTGCCAATCCTGATCTTGTTACCGGCGGTACCATATAACACTCCTCAACCGGCGTCACATCTTAGCACAGAGGATTTCAGACGCTCCCGCCTGTAGGAATCGGAGCCGCAGCACTCGCGAGAGCATTAGGGGACAGACGTCTTCTCTGGATCGAAGTCCTCTCTGGATTCCTCAGAATAGGACGGAGTTCTTCCACGGAAGATGGGCCCAGGCGTCGGGTTTTTTGGGGAGGAGTGCTGGTAGTGGTCTGCTAGATTCTCAAAGCCGTGCGCGGGCTGTCAGCAGCCCGCGCACAGCTTTGTTCTAGTGAGGATGTCGGTTCGTGACGGCTAGGAAGATATGGGCTTTCTGGACGCGCGCTGCGCGCGAAGAGTGACGGCCAGACCTTCCAGGTGCCGAATCGGTGTGCGCGGACGTGAATAATTCCCTTGGAGCTGAAAGCGTGCTATCCACTCCTTGATCTTCTCCTCACTTCCCAGCACCAGTCCTTCAATGAAGTAGCGAAGCTGCTTTCGCTAGACCCCTTGACCTCGAAATCCCCGCTCCTGCTCCTGCTGTAGCGTCGAGGCTGAGATTCTCGCCCCCTCCTTGCTGCCGCCTTCAAAGCCTCGGTAATAGAGCCGGCTGCGGTAGTTGAGCATGTGATCGGGTCTTTCGAATAGCTCCGACAGCGGCATCAGCCAGTCATCGGCGCCAATCTGCCGCAAGCAGGCCGAACTGGACCTATAGTCCTCGGGTCGTTCCACCAGGTTCGCTCCTACCGGATGGAGCTCGATGTGCGCCAACGTTTCCTGGATCGCTTGTGATCCCAGTGCGACGGTCGAGTTGAAGCGCTCGGCCCAAAGGGACTCCCGACGCCCGTAGTTGCGGTTGTACCACTTGGCGTATTCGCCCTGAATATTTCGCATCAGCTCGGAGAGGTCGAACAGACGACGATTGAAGCGCTCCCAATCCCGAGGGATCACGAGAACCTTCTCGGGACTCGGATACAGCAAGGCTACCCTTTCCTCAAGCTCGCTTCGGCTCAACTGGCGGAAGGCTTCGAATCGGACCTGAACGTGGTAGTGGTTACTCATGAGGCTAAAGGAGGCCACTTCGAGAAAGTAGGCCTCGGTGTAGAAGCGAATCAGTTCCTCCAGCTTGTGGCGGGCGACGGGATCGTCAAAGGGAAACCACTTGGGTGGACCGGCCACGCGCGCACCAACGTGGTAGCAAGTGTCTTCATCCTCGATCTTGATTCGGGGGATCCGCGCCATTTGCAAGAGCCTTTCGACTAGAGGACAACGCTCCTTTCGGAGAGCCTTGGCCCAGGGGAGTTCGTTTCGCTATTCCACCTAACATAACGAACTTGATCGTGAATCTATGACGCGGATTGGGTTTTCTTGGAATGTTTCACAACTCAGCGCCAGATGAACTCCACTATCTCCTCGGATATCAGACACCTCGTCGAGAAACTGGAGTTCGAATTGAAGTCTGTCCCCACCCGAACGCTGCCCAAAATTGAAGTCAGAATAGAAGTCTGTCCCCGCTTCTCTCCTCTCCCACGCTCCCGAACTAAAGTTTGTCCCCACATCTCCCCACAGCTCTTCTATCTATCCCACACTTCTCTTCTGAGTTCCGCAAAGAAGCGCTAGACAACGCAAGGACGTTGTCCTCTGGCACCTAGGGTCTGGGAAGTAACCGCTTACCTGGACACGTTTTTTATGGATCATCCGGTAAATGGGGAGGTGGAACGTGGTTCGGCGCCTTCCGGATCCCAAATCTGCTCCCCGTTCACTTGTCAATATAGTCGGCTGCAGTAGCAGAGGCCATAGGAACTGTGGAAAACTCCGAGCGACATCGAACCGGACCAGCAAGCCCGTGATGCGGAGTTTTCCAAGCGCTGTGCGAACGGTGGAAAAACAACTGCGAGCACTTGCCGGTTCTTCTCCAGAACTAGTTGTTTTCTCACTGTTTGCATAGTGCGGCAGTTTCCACGGCTTGCCTTGGACTGGCGGCACCTCCCCATTTACCGGATGAACCTTTTTTATTCCCAGGGCGTTAATGTAGAGTATTTGGCGTGTCACGTCGGAAGGCGTAAGGGAGTGGTAACAGGCCTTCTCTTCCGAATAGATCGGTGTCTGAGGGCATCGGCGCCGGACCCGCTCCTGAGGCGACTGTTTCTCTTTTTGTATTCGTCGAAAATGGCCAGCAGAACCAATCTTGAGGACACAGACCTTCAGGCTGCTCTCCAAGAGCATTTTGGGTTCTCCGAATTTCTCCAGGGACAGGAAGAAACCATCCGCAATGGCTTGAAGGGTCGCGATATGGTGGTGGTGATGCCTACTGGATCAGGTAAATCGCTCTGCTACCAACTCTCGTCATTGGTGTTGCCAGGGATCTCGATCGTCGTATCCCCCTTGATCGCCCTGATGAAGGACCAGGTAGACGGACTCGAAGCGCGAGGACTCCCTGCGACCTATATCAACTCCTCACTCTCGGCCATGGAAATGAGGAATCGAATCGAGGCGCTTCGGTCCGGGAGCTACAAGCTAGTCTACGTCGCTCCCGAGCGATTCCGAGACCGCCGTTTCCTGGATGCGTTGGGCCGGAACCAGATCTCCCTCATGGCGGTTGATGAGGCCCATTGCATCAGCCAGTGGGGACATGATTTTCGTCCCGAGTATCTCCGTCTACGAGAGGTTCTGGTCGATCTGCCGTCGACCCGAGTGATGGCAATGACGGCGACCGCTACGCCCAACGTCCGTTACGACATCATCAAGCAACTGGGACTGGGCGAGGACGGGAGAGGTGAGCCGCTCGTCCTGGTCTATGGGTTTTCGCGACCGAATCTGAAGCTGGTTGTCTCACGGGTCTCCGGTCATGCGGAAAAGATGGACCACGTGCGTAAGGCAGTTGAGCGATATCAAACTGGAATCATCTACTGTGCCACCCGCAAGCAAACGGAAAAGGTGTACGGACTCCTGAAAGCAGCAGGTCAAACCTCCAGTCTCTACCATGGAGGATTGCAGGACACCCAGCGCGAGGAGATTCAGGACGAGTTCATGAATGGCGATACTCCTGTTGTGGTAGCGACCAATGCCTTTGGCATGGGGGTGGATCGGCGTGACCTCCACTTTGTAGTGCATTGGGATGTTCCCGGCAGCATCGAAGCCTACTACCAGGAAGTAGGACGTTCAGGACGAGACGGCGAGGAATCTTTGTGCGAGCTGCTCTACAGTTATGCCGATGTCCGGACCCAGGAGTTTTTTCTGGACGGTGCTAATCCCAGCCGAGAAGAAGTCGAGACCCTCTGCAGCAGCATTCGCCAGCGCTGTCTGAATGGACCCGCCGTATGTGATCTCTCTAAGTGGGTCGGCCCGGCTGGCATTAGCAAGAATGAAATGACCGTTCGAACCGGTCTATCAATTCTCGAACGGGCGGGCCTTATCCGATGCGAAAGGGTGCCTCGTGGTACTAGTCTCATGATCTCGATGGTAGCAGGAGCCGATCTTGGCGTTCTCGAACAGCAGTTCGTCTATCTCAGCGAAAAACGGAATCGAGACAAGCGCAAGCTCCAGGACATGTTGCGCTACGCTGGTACTCAGCACTGCCGGCACGCCTACATTCTCAATTATTTCGGCGAGAGTGACGTCGCTGCGGAGTGTGCTAACTGCGATCGCTGTCGACGCCTCAAGGGCCAGGAGGTTCGTGAGCCGACCGAGGAGGAATGGCCGGTTCTACAGAAGGTCCTGAGTTGTGTGGCCCGAATGAGAACCAGCTTCGGTTGTGCTCGTGTGGTTCAGGTGTTGACGGGATCAAAAGCCAAGCCCGTCCTGGAACGGGGGCTGGATCGTCTTTCCACTTACGGCCTGCTGAAAGACCATGGCGAGGGCTACGTGCGTCGGATTCTAGATGAGCTGGTTCAAGAGGGATGCGTCCGGATTACTACCGGGGACTACCCCCTGGTCGATATCACAGAGCGGGGGAGGAACGTCATGTGGAGGAAAGAGACAGTGGCCATTACCTGGCCCTCTGTGAAGCTCCAGTCAAAGACTCGATCCGAAAGCAGGGAGTGGGTTGTACCCTCGTACGATGCAGAACTTTTCCAAGAGCTGAAATCCTGGCGGTCGGCCGAAGCTCAGGTCAAAAGGGTTCCAGCCTTTGTTGTTATGCATGATGCCACCTTGCAGGGTGTTGCTGCCTTCTGTCCGCAGAACCTCTCCGAATTGGAAAGAGTCAAGGGCATCGGCCCGACCAAGGTGGCCAAGTATGGCGATGCCTTGCTCGGTATCATCGACGATTGGGTCAAGAAACAAGAGAACGCTCCGGCGCCGACTACGAGAGCTTCTGGGCCTCCCTGACCTTCAAGATTCTGTGGTCCCGCTCGCAAGGGTCCAAGGATGATTGGGGTGGGAAGACAGGGCCGCCTGCTCCCCTGACATCAGACGCCGGCATCGGATACCACTTGCCCCTCCACCACGGTCTGGTGGACCTGAATGCCTGTTTCGGTCCACTCGAAGACGATGATATTTGCTTTCTTTCCAGGCTCCAGCGTCCCTAGTTCTCCCTCTCTCGACAGGAGTCGTGCAGGATGTAGGCTTGCCATGTGAATGGCTTCCGGGAGAGATGTTTCGGCAAATCGAACCACATTGGCGACACCCTGTTCAATGCTGGCCCCGGCTCCGAAGAGATAGGGCGTTCCCGCAAGAGAAATACGTCCCTCCGGTCCTACCTCGATTGTTTGAGATCACACTGGATAGAACCCTGGTGGCAATCCGGCCATGACGACTGCGTCGCTGATCAAGATGGTTCTGTGAGTCTCTTTACCCCGCACCATCGACTTGACCAACGATGGAGGAAGGTGGTGTCCGTCGACGATAAAGCTCGCCATGAGACCGTCGTCCGCCAACTGATCCCAGATATAGTTGGGATGTCGCTGAAGTGAGAAATGGGCTCCTCGGGGACCGTCGACCGCTGAAATGTAGGGATCCTCTAAATGGATGCCCAGAACACTCCGTTCAATCGGCGATTCACGGCAGGCCTCGATCACGCATCTTAAGGAGGCCAGCATAGCTCCTGGAGCGGCGGTAACGATGGTCGGACACAAAGCCCCAACACCATAGCCCCACTGCAATTCCACCAGTCTTGCGACCGAGTTGGGTGTTGCCTCGGGTCCGTTGTGACGGCATGCCCTCCAAAGCCATTGATGTGAAGGTCTACCAGGGCCGGAGAGATCCACCGTTGGGGTGTATCTGAGGACTCCTCGACCTTGCTGATATGTCCCCGTTGGATCTCCACCAGAATAGGTTTCCCAGAGAGATAGTCTTTGCCGAGGAGTTGTTCGTTTTCCGCCAATGCCAAATCCTGCCTCTGTAGACTCAGACCGTTGAGAGAGCGCCACTGCCCGCAACCGGTCGAAAGACGTGAACATCGGCGCTCAGCTCTCGGGGCTCGTAGTAATCGTTTCGGAGGGTCTCTATCAGGGGCTGGACCGCCATATTGTCGGCGAAGATCATGGCGCATCCCCCTAGTCCAGCACCTGCGAGTTGTGCCCCGACGACATCGGGCAGGGAAATCGCCAGGTCAACGATGTAATCGATTTCTGAAGTAGAACAGGCATATCGGCCGCTCTGAGCCCAGAAATCTGCTGTCTGGCGTCGGGCTGGATCTTCCGAGATCGAAGAGAGGATCAGGCGATCTAGCCTTTGATTGCTGTAGGAAACGACGTGGACGGCGGTTTCTCCATTTCGATGATGTACAAGTCTGTCCCCATCGTGGCTGAGTCTCATCAACTCTCCGATCATCTCGAGTTGGCGTTGGCGCAGAAGGTCGGCAAACATTTCGCTGCGCTGACATTCTGCAATCCCGTAGACGGCAACATCTCGTAGCCCATAGTGTCCGAGGTCGCGATGGGTTGAAAAGATGTGCTCCAGTTGGTCCTTCAGGCCCGGTAAGAGTCGTCTCAGATACCCTCGGCTGGCGCGCCTGGGTAGCTGTTTCAGGATCCGATACAGTTCGCCGGTTGAGATCCCTAAGCGAGCTGGGTTCAGGTCGCGGAAGTGCTCCAGTCCCTTGAGGGCGGCCGTATTCTTCTTGAGCAGCAGTTCAAGAAGGTCATAACAGGCAACCCGATGATTGAACGTATCACGGGCATCGGCACTCTTCGAAACACGTACCTTGCTGTTGGCGACTACTAGTGACAGTCCATCGGGGAAGAGGATCGTTTCCTCGATGCGGAAAGGGAAGAAGCCCACACGTACCACCCGGCCCCTTTCCCCGCTTCTGATCGCTGCGTGATCGGCGCTTCCCCCGCGAGATCCGACGAACCACTCTCCTTCTCCGCAGAGGTCGACGAACTGCTGCATTGTAATCTGCAGCCCATTGAGTGCGACCGACGCTTCGGTCACTGCCACGACTATGGCCGAACTGCTGGAAAGACCCGCTCCAACTGGTATGTTCCCCGAGACCACACAGTCCATACCCGCCAGTCTGTGGTCTGGACAGGCGTGCTGAAGCCGCAGAACGGCAGCCTTGGCGTAGTTACCCCAATCCCCTCGGGCGCCCTGCAACACTTGTTGAACGGTGAAGGAGTTGATGAAGTCCATCCAGTCGGACCAGTTGGCGGTTTGTAGCAGGCTACCGATATTGAATTGGCGTTCCGGGAATTCGTCCGAGTGTAGGTTGGCTAACCTAACCATGTCGTCGTCGCGGGCCGCGGCAGCTATGATGATTTCCCGACTGATGGCCATGACGTTTACGTAGCCGCCCCGGTGATCGATGTGCCTGCCCATCAGATTGATCCGCCCCGGAGCCCGCGTGAGTACCACTGGACGCTCAAGACCGTACCGTCGCGCGAACTCTTTGAGGACCCCGAGAAAGGCACGACGGCGTTCTTCTAGAAGCTCCGGGTCGCTTCCATAAATCTGGGTCAGAGTCTGCCGTAAACTCGATGAATTGGTCTCGAAGATTCGTATCCACTCTCCAACTGGGCGCATCGAGGGTGCTGGCCCCGTCGGTGCCCTCACCGCGATACGACGACGTCGCGACAGCCGCCGACCGAAGACCTCCTCCGCGAACAGGAGCTCCTCGGGCGTATTAAAGGCCAACAGATCCTCCGGATTGGCAACGTCGACCACAGAGATGCGAGCCTTTTCAGCCACCAGGTTAGCCAACGTGTCGGTAAGATAGAGCTCGTCCTGGGCATTGCTGGCTTGAAGTTTTCCCAGCGCACGATAAAGAGCAGCGGCTTCAAACAGGTAAAGGGATGCGTTGACGGACGGGCTCTGCTTTTCGATCTGCTCTGCCAGGAATTTCCTGCGTCCGATCCGTATCGGAGTTCCTCTTTCAGCTGCTTGCTTCAGGTCTTTGACCTCCACGATTGCGACTGCCCTTCGACTACCGTCGTGGAAGATCCGACCCGCCGTAGTGGCTGCGGTCTTGGGAAGTGCCGTCAAAGTCATATCCGCGCTCGTCTGCCGGTGTCGACTGACCAGATCCGTCACAACCGAGGGCTGAATTACCTTGTCTCCCATGGTGACGATGACTTCTCCCTCGAAGCCAGCAGATTGTAGGAACTGGGCAGCACAGGCGGCGGCATGGCCGGTCCCGCGTGCTGCTGGCTGGTAGATGAAGGCGACGCCGGGATGCTCAGCCGTAATGGTGGCCATGACCTGGTCGGCCATCTGCCCCACCACAATGAGGAATCGCTCGAGCCCCACGGACTTGAGCATGGAGAGAGTGCGCACGATGGCCGGGACTCCCGCCAGCGGAAAGCAAACCTTATGCTTTTCGGCAGAACCCATCCGGGTCCCCTGACCTCCGCATAAAATTACGCACATCGTGTCGTGGTATTCCATGGAACGAATCCAGCGTCTGCTACGGGCGAGCCGAAGATAGCGTGGGGGCTTTGTGACAGTCAAGAAAGAGGCAGATTGATTGGTATCTGTGTCGGTGATCACCGAGCAGGACGTACACGTTTTGTTTCAATTGGAGCGAATGAATACCTGGGTAGTTCTTATGCTTCTAATGGGCGTCGTCGCCTTCTATTTTTTTCTGTCCGTGCATCTCTTGTTCAGCTTCGCAAGTCAGTTCTTCTTCAGGGGTCGTAGAAAGTGACCATCCCGAACGGATAGTAGGTCTTCTTGTGGCCTTCTCACCCGCGAAGGAGTCCGTCGAATTCGCTGAATTTGGGACACGAATTTGGGACAGAGAACACCGGAAGGGGAATCGCAGAGAAAGGGATAGAGGTGATTCTGGAGGTTGTTTCCACGTAGGGTTTCCTTCCTCCGCGCAGGCTCCTAGACCCAAAACAAGTAGATGGAAGTGGATTAAACCACGTGCCTGAAATGCCCGACCTAACGGGTATTCTGGAGTTCGACAAAGAATCTTCAGAGAGGCCCGAAAGGAGGCATTTCAGGTGAAGAAAAAGCATAGCGCAATCCTCCGAAAACGGGAAG
>CAUZIZ010000093.1:0-21212 GCA_963579905.1 Acidobacteria bacterium UBA6911
CGTTGGCAGCACCTTCGGAGGACAGGAGACGTGCGACGTTCAGACGTGCGACGTATTCTTGAAGTTTCAGCTCAGGGCCATTCCTAGGGAATTCGGCCGAACGGCTCCTCACGCCCGGTTAGCCTCGACTCCAAAGTGGTGCAGCACGTTGCGCATCAGAGCATGGAATCTGGAATCAGCCGATAAGCCAGCGCCGGTAGCGATGCAGCCACCGTGGAAGACCCGGCCTCCCTGGGGGCGCTCCCAGTAAATCATTTCAGCCACGACCCCATGCTCGAGCGGCATCCAGTGCGCGAAATAGTCGATTCCCCGGCGGCCCTTCTTGATGACTTGAGCCAGGGTCGTAATACCTGACGGCTCGTCTGGAAAGGACGCCCCTTCCGGAAAGTGTTGTGTGATCTGTTGGATCCAGGGTAGCCGCACGTCACACTCATGACCGCCCACACGCGGCCAACCATCAGGCGCATGGCCGAAGGTCTGGCCTTTGCTGAGATCTACCTTCTCGGGTTGCTGGAACAGGAAATGCTCGGGTTGGTCCACCTGATACACTCCGAACGACTCCCTCTCCCGATGTCCCCACCAGCCGATGCACTCCAGTCCTAGAACCTTCCAGGCTGGATAGCCGCAATACCGCATCAGGCTGCCCCGCTTCTTGTCATGGCTGTGGTAGAGCTCACCGACCGTCGCCGATTCACGCCCGCCGATCCGCGGGATCAGTTTTCGACACTCCATCACTCCGCCATCGTCGTCGTAGGTCACACGCCAAAACATAGTGTTCCCTGACATGGCAACCACGTTGCCACCCTGGCGAAGAAACTTGTCGACCCCCTCATAGGCTTCGACCGACCAGTATTCACTATGACCGTTGATGACCAGGACCTTGTAGTCCTTGAGCATAGCGGGGTCGGAGTGTAGGTCGTAATCGGTAATCACGTCGTAGTCATAGCCAGTTTCGCTCAACCAGGCGTGGGCGAACCTTTCGGCGCGCATCAGGTGGCTATAGCCAACGCTGCTCTCGCTGAACAACACGTCCGGACCCGCTACCGGCCAGGGCATGTTCACGCCGAATTGGTA
This sequence comes from Acidobacteria bacterium UBA6911, assembly GCA_963579905.1. Lineage (GTDB taxonomy): Bacteria > Acidobacteriota > UBA6911 > RPQK01 > JAJDTT01 > CAUZIZ01. Next base: position 1,075 of record CAUZIZ010000093.1, read on the forward strand.
GGAAGGCTGGCCTTGATGGTGGTTACGGTAGCATGAGTATGAAGGCGCTTCTGGAACCACGTTGGGCAGGCCCGTGGTACTCCAGAGCTGGCGGTCCTCTGCATTGGCTGCAAAGGGCGTCGCGCTGTAGGCGAGCCAGGTATTGGTCGAGCAGAGCACCAGAATCGGCGCCTTCGGCCTCTCCGGCGCTTTCCGCACGATGAACGTCACATGATACTTGAGGGGCTTGCCGTCGATCTCGAAACGGAAACGGCCCACGTAAATACCCGACTGAGCCTCCTTCGGCAGCGGGTACCGGTGCGTCACCTCCCAGCGGCAATCGTACAGGTCATCAGAGGCGAACCGAATCGCATGGCCCCGGCTGACGTCCGTCGTGGGATCGTAGTCGCCGTAGCGCGGGGTCGCCCCGCTGTCGAACGACGGCCCCCCGATCATCCAGGTCGCTCTATTAATGATCTTTCCGTGGTGGCCATGATCACTGACGTCAGCAACCTCGTCGCCCACTTCCTCGCTCAAGGGCCAGCAAGCGATCACCCCCGTGCCTTCCGGCTGCTGGAGCCCTACTTCCTGGAATCGCTGCTCCACTTCCATCGCCGACAGCGCCCGCTCGTAGATCACGGGCATGCACATCTCTCCGTCGAGGAAATTGTCCGCTCGACCTGATTGACCAGCGGCGGCCAGGCGAAGCGGCGCGCGACCAGGCTTCAATGGCCCCTCAAAGGCCCAGCCACTGTCGAACTTGCCATCCAGATAGAGCGTAGCCAGCTTGCCATCCCAGGTAACCGCCACATGGTGCCATTGTCTTGGCTCGAGTTTTGGACCCGGCTGGAGCCGGCTGCTGCGAAACTCTCCACCGTCGCCCAGGTAGATACTCAAATAGCCCCTGTGATCTATGAGAACCGCGAATCCGCAGTCGGCCGACGGGTCGTAGTTCGTGATCAAGCCCTGATCAGCGTCCAGACGCCAGGGACAAACCCAGCACTCGAGAGTGATCGCCTTGAAGACCCGATCGGCCGGGAACCCGTTCTCCACGTGCACGTAAGACCCAGGATGAATCGCCTGCAGGCCCGGCTCGGTCGCCGGAAAGGTGTGCTCTACCTGGTCACTCTCGAAATCATCGACTTCGGTTCCCAATCGACACACCGACAGCTCATAGGGCACGGTGCTGCTGACACGAAAGTGGACAGGCTCACCCGCGGCGACACTCCTTTCCGCATACGCATGGATTCCTGGGACTGCCATTGGCAGATGCGGCGGAATTCCCAGAGCCTCACCGTGCGTAGTCGAGGTCCACTCCTTCGCGCTCGCCGTTTGATGTATCCCCAAACCGGAGGCAGCAGCCACTGCAGCCGCGGTTTCCTTTAGGAAGTCACGTCGATTTCCAGCCATGAATTGTCTCCAATGAAAAGCTTCGATCCCGAAACGCAAGTATATTCTTGCGTTCAGTATTACCATAGCTAGGAGCAGAAGATCTCTACCGATGTATCCGACCATCAGGATAATCGTCGGAGAAATCATTATCGGGGACATCCTGAACCAACGGAGAGAGGAGATCCAGATGACTTGGAATTCGAAGTGGGTACCGATCCTGATCACTTCAATCTGGTGCCTGAGCTGGGGTACCGACCCGTTACTAGGCATCGACGACCACCGGGTGGTACTCAAGTTCGACAAGAAGACGACGATCGTCCCAGCCGGGACGCCAACGCGCGGCATGATGAGCATGGTTCGGCATCCGGACGGGACGATCTACCTGAACTTCCAGTCCGCGCCGCCGAAGCTGTACAAGAGCAGCGACAACGCTGAGACGTGGACGGGAGCAGCGGTCGGGCTGGCGCAGCCGCATCAGGTGGTACAAGGAGTGGGCGTAAACCATAAGGGCCGGCTGTTTCTGGTCCACCAGACGGCGGGCGATCAACCGCCCAACGCACCGAAAAAGCTCTACGGTCAGGACCTGTTTGTTTCCTACTCGGACGACAACGGTCAAACCTGGAAGACTTCCCCCACCGACTTGGGTAGGATCCCTCCCAGTATTCCCAACATGCAGTTTCATGAAGACGGAATCCGAACGTTCATCGAACAGCCCGACGGCACACTCATGTTCACCACGACTCTCGTACCCACGCCCGATTACGCCAAGCAGCACGGAGCATATCGGCAACCCTACAAGCGGCCGAACTACCAGTTCGCCGGCAGGCCTGGTGACTTCTTCAGCGACATCGTTCTTCGCAGCGATGATGGCGGCGAGACCTGGGGCGATCCGACACGGGTCTACCCACAGTTGAGTCCTCACGAATCGGCTCTGGCCATTGATCCCAATGACGGCAACCACCTCCTGCTCATGACGCGGATCCAGACGGCTGAGAAATGGTACACCGAGGCGCAGCAGAAAGAGTTGATGAGGGAGACCGAAAATCCGAGGCCCCACTACAAGAACGGGGCCCTGTTTGAATCGAGCGATGGCGGTCGGACCTTTGCCCTGGCCAAAGGTGGCATGACCGATTGGTACGGCCATCGGGGCACGATCTACTGGTCCAGGAGCAACGTCGTGGTCGTGACACACTCCGCGGGCGGACGCGATTCTCGGAAGGTGGCGCGGATCAGCCTTGACGGCGGTAAGACCTGGGTCAATGACACCAAGACAGGCTCGCCATTCATGAATCAATCGACCAAGTTTGTTGTGGATCCGGATACCTCGTTTTCTTGCCCTACGGTTGAACGCTCCAAAGACCACTTTTTCTCGGCTATCTGGCACTATGTCGGGAGCGGGGGAGAGATCCTTGGGGTATTCTGGCACCTGGAGAGACCTTACCAGGAGTGGGCTCAGCCGTAGGCCGTCTGCGTGGACATGTCCCCTCCTGCCCGAGGCCCAGACGATGTGAGGAATAGAGAGGATCTTCCATGGAACATCCTCCGGCAGAGACGATCCCGTCCCTTTGGACGCGATCCGGCCGCCCTATCGACTTCCAAATCCTGGCGGTATCGCTATCCGGAGAATACCCGGGCCATTGGCCTCGCCCGAATTCGGCGCGATCGGTTCCTGGGGCAGTACGCGAATATTGAAGGAGGCTGGCTGCTTTCCCGGGAGGTGAAGGTCACGGGAAATCGTCTCGTCATCAACTGTTCCCCCGAACACAGGGCCTTCAGCAGAGGACCCGGAGGTTCGTGGAGAGTTGGTTTTGAAAGGATGACCCGATGCACAGGATCCGGATCGTTCTTGAAAGCTGATTAGCAGCCCTTGTGAAATCAATCGCGCCCAACCCGCGGTGGGTTTGTCGGGCGTTCAGGAGGTGCCGCCGCGCATCGCCTCGTCGATGTCTTCGGAGCTGAGCCGCCACTAGTTGTCGAGATTGGCACCACATCGACCATGAATCTCTCGCAATGCTCCATCGCTTTGGGATCGTCGCCGAAGTGATCGGCGAGCAGTGCCAGTGACAGTTGACGCGGCCCGTCGCCTTCATAGGTCCATTCGAAGCCGGCTTTCGAGAACGTCCTCAAATCAAAGCGCGGGTCTAGGGGCCGGCCGGCGGCGGTGACGGTGGCGCCTTCCAGATGGCGGCCGCCTTCGTAGATCTTCATGGCTTCATCACAGATCAGCCGCCCGGACCCAGATTCCCATCGGGATCCCGATGACGAGGCTGACCGTCCAGCGGGCCATAGGCGTCCCGCCCAGCATCGATCAGAGTGTCACCATGGGCCTCGATTCCGAGACCTGGATCCGCCGGGGACTGATCGACGCGGCCGTCCTCAGCTCTGTCGGCTATTGCGATCAACGGATCGATATCGATCGGGCGGTGGAGGCCGCCAAGGACAGCAAGATCCTCATCTACTCCAGCTGCGACACCAGGACACACAGGAGCTCGCCCTACAACGGATTCGAGGGAAGTCCGGCGACAATTCCGCGGGCGGCCGCCTTGAACGGATACCGGCAGGGCGCCGTCGGGTTCCACTTGTTCAACTATGACTACCGGAGCCATCGCCCCAACCCCGTACCAAAGGGCGAGACCTTGAGCTCCGAGACTCCTGTGAATACCTGGGGGGGACACTTCACCAGCACCGATCTCAAGGCCATCGCTGAGCTGGCGAGCGAAGAGGCTCTGTCCCGTCTTGATCGGTGCTACTATGGTTCAACCCGCGAGTTGAACCATCACGGAGACTACCCACCCCAAGTGCCCTATAAGCTTTCCACGATCGGTCGAGGTGCGGGTCCAGCTAATGCGATCCAGATCCGGGTGGACGACAATATCGCCGGCGGTCTAGCCGAGGGTAGGATAAAAAAACCGAACTGCGTCTGCGCCTGACCGACACCCAGGAATCCTTCGATCGGATCCGTTATGAGGTCAACGGAAGCAAGCTAGCTCTGTCCTCAGGCACCAGCATCAAAGACTCAAGGGGCGACGCATGGCTGGTGCTGGACACCCCCCCACCCGTGCAGCAGGGTATCAATACGATCCTGGTGGTCCTCAAAGGCATGAAGACACCAGCTGAGTACGCCGGACGAGGTGGGCCCTGGCCCACGATCTACAACTGCGAAATCATCGTCCGGTGCGAGAATTAAGTCCTCCAGAGCGAGGTTCGTAGGCTGAGCGATTGCTAAAGGCGTAGTTCCGGTCTCCGGCTGCAATGATTACACTTGCAGGCATGTTGTCTTTGGCGTGGTCGTCGACCGAATCGAGGGTGCGATTGCGACTGGGAATGCTTCTACCCTCAAAGTCATGATAGTTGCCTCCGATTCAAAAGGGCGAACGCTCCCAACTGACGATGGCGACGTCAAACGATTGAGCGAAACCGCAGGCGTAGCCGGGCCTACATTGAGGATTTCGCGATCGAGGAGCGGCCGAAGATGATGTGAAGATGAGCTGCCAGAATGTGAAGTTATTTTTGACAGAGCCCTTAGTACACCGTTTCATAAATACGGTAACGTTTGTGGCGCGCGCGACGGGGTGAGTTCGCGAAGCGACGACGAACTCGATTCCTTGTATCTTGGAGGAGGAGCGACAAAGAAATCGGCGCGTCCCGTCGCCACCCGGAGGGCAGTTGGGGGTTGCAGAAGATCTCTGCGTTGGTCGTCGTCGAAGATGGCAAGGCATCGTCTTCCTCCTCCTGCCTTGATCTCGCCTCGCAAGCCCCATCTGCAAACGTTACCGTCTTTATGAAACGGTGTACTTAGGCTAGAGCAGCCGCCACATCCAGTCCGCCCTTTCCGCACATCTATCTTTGAGTTGCCCAAAATCCATGCCCCCTTCATAATGGATTCTCAACACTCATCCAATATCCAAGTCAATTCTCACAGAATGGCCAGATACTGATGGAGAAGAAATGATGACGAAACAGTGGAAGCGCCGACGTTTTCTCCGCACTGCGAGCCTTGCCGCTCCGGGATTGCTGATCCTTCGCGACAGCCGTTCGGTCTGGGGCTACCATGCCAACGATAAGCTCAATGTCGCCATTGTCGGCGCCGGCGGCATGGGGGCGTGGAACCTCACCCACGTGGCGGGTGAGAACGTGGAGTTTCTATCGGGCTTGAGAGTCCAGCCGGCTTCGCTGCCGGAGATGACCGGGGAGAACATCGTGGCGCTCTGCGACGTTGACGAGCGATCGGTGGCGACTTCGGCTCCAGGACGTCGGAATCCTCCGGGGGAAGCCTTCGCCCGCTATGGGCGAGCGAAGAAATTCCATGATTATCGGAAGATGCTCGACAAGCTGGACCGCCAGATCGACGCCGTAGTGGTGAGCACTCCGAACCACAACCACGCTCCGGCCTGTGTTGCGGCAATGCGGCGCGGTAAGCATGTCTACTGCGAGAAGCCGGGGGCCAATTCGGTCTTTGAGGCCCGCACACTTGCCCAGGTGGCAGCCGAGCAGCAGGTGGCCACGCAATTGGGAACCCAGATGCACGCTTCGGACAACTACCGCCGCATCGTCGAGCTGATCCGCGCTGGAGCCATCGGCGCGGTGGAGGAATGCCATATCTGGCTCCGCTCGGGAGGCAGCACGAGTGATCGCCCGACCGAGACGCCACCCGTCCCCCAGGGGCTTCACTGGGATCTTTTCCTGGGGCCAGCACCTTACCGCCCCTATCATCCCACCTATTCCCGCGGTTCCGGCGGAAACTGGCACCGCTGGTGGGATTTCGGCGGCGGTAATTTCGGCAACATGGGCTGCCACTACCTCGACTTGGCCTTCTGGGCCCTGAATCTTCGATATCCGGTCTCAGTGGAGGCTGAGGGGCCTCCACCTCATCCTGAGACGACACCCGGACAGCTTCACGTCCGCTACCGATTCCCCGGCCGCGGAGAGATGCCGCCGGCCACACTGAGCTGGACGCACGGCAGTCAACCGCCGCCTGTCTTCGCGGAAAACGCCTTTCCCGACTGGGTCTGGGGCGTCTTCGTGGGCAGCAACGGAATGTTGCTTGTCAGCTACGGGCAGCGGATGCTCTGGCCTGCGAAAAAGTTCGCCGACTTCGAGCCGCCCGAGCCGAGTATCCCCTCGACGATAGGGGTAGAAATCGGTCGTAGTGCTCACTGGACCGCCGCCCATAAGGCCAACCCCTCCTGGGTGCGATCTGCTGAAGTGGGCCATCGCGCCGAGTGGATCGCCGCCTGCAAAACGGGGAGCCCAACCAGCTGCCACTTCGGCTATTCTGGCCCTATCTCGGAGGCGGTCATGTTGGGCAACGTCGCCTACCGTACCGGCGCCAAACTCGAATGGGACGCCGCCAACTTGAGGGTCACCAACGCTCCGGGCGCCAACGCGCACCTAAAACGGGAATACCGTCCCGGTTGGACGTTGTGATCTCGATTGCGCCCACTCTAAGCTGAAACTTCAACCACGAGGAAGCGAAACAGCCTTCGCCAGATGACAGAGCCGTGACTGTTAGGGAGCGGGGCCCGACAGGGACCATACCCCCAGGCGCTTCAGTGTACCGGGACAACCCTGAGGCGCTAGCCGACCTCGAAAGAGATTGACCCTGAAGTAGATCATGCTGGAGAGACTGGAAGTATTCATTCTAGGCTGGGGAGCCAATGAACCTGTTGCACATGTGGCGGCACGTCTCATCGCTTTCGCCGCTGTCCTGATCCTGAGTCTTGTTGTCTTCTTCATCGCCAGTCGAATCGTGCTGCGGATCGTTGAGCGAATGGCCCTCAAGACCGAGGCACACTGGGACGACAAGATCGTTCACAGCAGAGCCCTCTTCTGGGCTGCCAACCTGGCGCCAGCCATCGTGATCTACCTGCTTGTGCCTACGGCTCTGAGAGGTTGGGATGGGGCCGTTCAGATCATCCTCGGGACGGCTCAGATCTACATGATCGTGGTTACCCTCTTCGCCCTCGACGCGCTGCTCAACGCGGCCTTGGAAATCTACAACGACTTCCCGGTATCCCGCGAGGTACCACTCAAGGGTTTCGTACAGGTTGCTAAACTCATCCTCTATATCCTCGCCTTCATCGTCGTGATCTCCACGCTACTCAGCACGTCTCCAGCTTATCTGTTGAGTGGTATGGGCGTTCTGGCCTCGGTCCTGATTCTGGTCTTCAAGGATGCGATTCTGGGCTTCGTGGCCGGGATCCAGCTCTCCGCCAATCGGATGCTGGCCAAAGGCGATTGGATTGAAATGCCCAAGTACGGAGCCGACGGCGATGTCCTGGAAATCGCCCTGACCACCGTCAAGGTTCAGAACTGGGATAAGACCATCACGACGATCCCCACTTACGCACTCATTACAGATTCCTTCCAGAATTGGCGGGGAATGTCCGAATCGGGTGGCCGCCGCATCAAGCGTTCGATCTACGTGGACCTCAGCACGATCAAGCGCTGTACTCCCGAGATGCTGGAGCGCTTCAAGCGCATCAAGTACATCGCTGATTATGTGGAGGAGAAAAACCAGGAACTGTCCAGGTGGAATCAGGAGCGCGGCATTCATATGTCGGACGTCGCCAACGCCCGCCATCTCACCAACGTGGGGACATTTCGCGCTTACATCCAGAGTTACCTCGAGAATCACCCTCAGGTCAATCAGGATATGACCCTGCTGGTAAGACACCTGGAGACGACGTCCCAGGGCCTGCCCATCCAGATCTACTGTTTCTGCAGGGACAAGGTATGGGCAAATTACGAGCGCATACAGGCCGACATTTTCGACCACATACTGGCTATCGCCCCCGAATTCGACCTTCGCATCTTCCAGAATCCAACCGGTGGCGACTTCAGGACTCTGTCCGACAGCCGCATGCGCGGGACCGAATGAAAGAGGACGACGGGCGTCGCGTTTAAGTGCTCGCCAGCCGGTGCTGCCCCATTCGAGAAAGAAACTTGGAAGGATCCAGAATAGAGGGTGTCGCGAAAGTCCTTGGAGATTGGAAGGGTTAGGATCCCGGCTCGCTGTTGTTTCGGCGTGCTTACAGAGCCGTGACCGTGCGGGAGCGGGCCCCGATCGGGGCATGTGGCGAGTCTATAAGAAAAGGGTCCTCGGGTCACTGTCTGCCGGGTCCTGTTTACCGGCATCGGTATGCCGGTACCGCTCCTTCGCAGTCACGGCTCTGTCAAACGGCTGCGCCTGCATGATTTCCTATCCAATGAAGTTTCAGCTTAGTGTCCCCATCGGGGATGGTGAAATCCCCGCCTTCAGGCGAAGAGAAGGTCCCCGAAGTCCCGCAGGGACGGTAGGGTCATCTTCGCGTGAAGTTGAAAGTGGTAGAGTCGGTCTCTGACGTGGCTTCGGGCTCCAGGCCGAAGTGTCGCGGTCGAGCCGAGCTCGACCAACGGCGGCCTGGAGACCACAGCCACGACGAAGGTCAGCAGAGATGAGTCGAATTCGATTCGACATCCGATCGAACCCCCCGGATTCTAGCCGGGGGTCGTTCAGTTCCACGCCGTGCTAGCCATATTTTCACTTACCGCCGACCTATTGGGTATTTTGGATCTCTTCTATAGCCGCTTCATCGTTTTCCTCCTTCTCCCCTTGGATTCGACTCTCCTGCTCATCCTGGGGGCGCGCTCGGCCCGCAGGGGCAACGCCGAAGCAAAGACTCTCAACTTCGGATTCAGCGCGCTAGGCGTTCTAGGTTTACAGGATTTCTTAATCTCGTTCGGGCTGGTACCCGATTGGCATCATCTATTTGGCTGGGGCGCATTGATCCTTGTCTTGACTCTCGGCTACATACTCGAGCAACGCTTCACAGAAAACCATAAACAAGTGAAGGCTTACTCGCACGAGCTTGAAAGCGCGTCTCTGGCGCTTCAAGACTCGAATCGAAAACTCGAGGAAGTGAATCGCACTCTCGAAGAACGAGTGCGCGGGCGGACGCGGGACTTGAACGACAAGAACGAAGCACTCGAAATTGCGCTTCGTTAACTGCAAGATGTGCAGCAGCGGCTGGTCCTGCAAGAGAAAATGGCCTCTCTCGGAAACCTGGTGGCGGGCGTGGCCCATGAGATAAACACGCCGCTGGGAGCCGTCGCAAGCTCTGCTGATACTTCCCGGAGATCACTTGAGCTTATGGAGAAGCTTCTCCACGAGAGTCAATCGTTGCCAGAGCTTCAGGCAGACGCGAGATTTCAGACAGCTCTCGAAGTCCTACAAAACAGTCAAGACGTCACCACTTCCGCAAACAGCCGGATATCTACCATCGTCAAGAGCCTGCAAGACTTCGCACGCTTGGACGAGTCAGAAAGACAAGTAGCGGACCTGAACTCCGCCCTCACTACGACTCTGGCGCTGCTCCAGCACGAGTTCCACGAGCGAATTACCGTGGTCCGTCATTTTGGAGAGCTACCGCCCATTCACTGTTATCTGAGTCAAGTCAACCAAGTGATCATGAATCTCTTGCTCAACGCTTCCAAAGCAATCGAAGGTCGCGGACGCATTACCGTGTCCACCCGATGCCCAGGAGACACGGTCTCTATCAGCATCGTGGACACCGGAGCGGGAATTCCACCGGATAACCTGACTCGCATTTTCGATCCGGGGTTCACGACGAAAGAAGTCGGAGTCGGCACGGGGCTCGGGCTATCGACGAGTTACCGTATCGTCAAAGACCATGGTGGCGAGATCGAGGTGGAAAGTACTCCCGGCGAAGGCTCTGTTTTCACGATCCGGCTACCCGTTCGCTCATCGAAGCTCACGCCTGATGACTAGCCCGAATTTCTCATCGCTTGTCGTAGCGAGGCGCCGCAAGGGCCGTCCTGGCAAGGCTTGCGACCGAGGCCGCCGCAGTCGTACTTTGACAGTACGTCGAGGCGGCCGACCGAGCGAAACACAGCCAGGGTGGATGATTGCGGCGACGCAGTAGACCAGCGATGAGAAATGCGGGCTAGTTGGCGTTAGATCGGTCACGTTGCCGGCTCCCCCCTCCGATATTCCTTCGGGCTCCTGCCAGTTGGCGCCGCTGTCTTTCGAGTCCATAGGACATCGCCTTTTCGGCTGGGCGTTTCCTACACAAAAGGATAGCCGACATCCCCCCTTGGAAGTTAACTCAGAATCTCTTTGACAACGCGCGCTGGGAATTCGTCGGTGAGCCTTTCGGCACGACCATTCCGCTTGTAGATCAGATCCCGAGCATTTAGACCGAGCTGATTCAGGACGGTGGCGTGGAGGTCGTGAACACTTACCCTATTCTCTATTCCCCTATATCCCAATTCGTCGGTCGTGCCGTGGACTGTTCCGCCCTTGATTCCGCCTCCGGCGAGCCAGACTGTGAACGCATGCATGTTGTGATCCCGGCCCACTCGCTTCGCATCTTTAGGTATTTCAGAGTGAGGTAAGCGACCGAACTCGCCCCCCCAGAGCACCAGTGTGCTTTCCAGCAGCCCGCGCTGCTTCAGATCCTGTAACAGGGCCGCTACTGGCCGGTCGGTCATTCCACAGGTCTCGGGTAAACCCTTCCAGATTTCGAAATGGTGATCCCAGGGGTCGTGATTCATATAGATCTGGACGATGCGTACTCCACGCTCGACCAGCCTCCGGGCCATCAAACAGCGGCGGCCATAGGAGGCGGTCAGCTGGTCGTCTAGACCGTACATCCCACGGGTCGTCTGGCTTTCCTGGGAAACATCGAGGACGTCAGTGGCTTCCAGCTGCATTCGAGCTGCCAACTCGTAGCTGTGAATCCGTGCTCCGAGCTCGGCCTCTCCCGGATGCCTTTCCCGGTGAGCCATGTCCATCCGCCCCAGCAGCGACTTCGCAACCTGGAGAACCGGTCCGGGAAACTCCTCCCGAGGCTTGAGATTGGGCAAGGGAGATCCCTGCGACCGCAGCCGTGTTCCCTGGTAGACCGGTGGCAGCCAGCCCGACTGCCAGTTCTGGATACCGCAGCGCGGCAGCCCCGTCGGATCCTCCAACACCACATATGCCGGCAAATTCTGATTCTCGCTTCCCAGACCATAGGCCACCCAGGCACCCAGCGTGGGACGTCCGGGAAGGAGACGGCCGGTATGCATCAGAAAGATTGCAGGCTCATGGTTGGAGTGCGTAGTGTACATGGCGCGGACCACTGCCATGTCGTCGACGCGAGTTGCCAGGTGCGGCAGCAACTCCGACACGTCGATCCCGGCCTTCCCGTATTTGGCAAATTTGAATTGGGTGGGCATCAACGATCCTGCGACCCTATTGAGGCGCTGTTGACTGTCCAATGCCGAGGGTGGCGGTGGCTCACCAGCATGCTTTTCCAGCAGCGGTTTGGGATCGAAAAGATCCATCTGGCTGGGCCTACCCGACATGAAAAGCTGGATGACCGCCTTGGCCTTGGGTTCGAAGTGAGGCGATTTCGAATCCAGGCCGGGAACCGTTTGCTCTGCCGAGGCGGCTAATAGAGAAGCCGACGAGGCCAGGTCCCCTGCCAGCAGGTAGGACAGGGCGGCCCCATAAGCGCCGTCACCGAGACGGGAAAAGAGCTCTCGACGGGAAAGGCGACTGGTTCTGGAATTCGACCACATGGCATCCTCAATTGACATAGGTAAACTCAGCTGAATTCAGAATCACGTGACAGAACGTGGAGAGGGCTAGCCATTCGGCCCGGGTGTGCCTGGGTTCGGGGGTGGGCTCTTGCTGAAGATGGTCTAGCCAAAACTGACTCATCTGCTCCAAAGACTGGAGGGCATCACCAAGTTCCAGGGACGACGGAGTACGGGTAAGAGCCGTCAGGTAGATCTTCTTGATCTGTTCCTCTCGATCGGGGCCGGCGGTATCGATGATTCGACCCGCGAAGAAACGGGCGCTCTCCCGAACCAGATCCCCATTCCACAGCACCAACGCCTGTGAGGGCACGTTCGATTGACGCCGCATGATGCAGTTGGTCTCCAGACGCGGTGCGTCGAAGACCTCCAGAAGGGTGACGGGCGTAGAGCGGCGGCGGAGCAGGTAGATACTCCTTCGAAGGCTCTTCGAGACCACTTCCCCATCCGGACGTATCTCCACGGGATCAGCGGCTCCAAACTGGCGAAGATCCAGCCTTTCTCCGATCTTGAGAATCGAGTCACGGAGCGTCTCGGCATCCATACGTCGCATCGGGAAATGCGAAAGGAGAAGATTATCGGGGTCCGCTAGCGGCTGCGTTGCGTCGTGGTCGGAACTCTGTCGGTAGACCGTCGAATTCATGATCAGCCGATGCATTGCCTTGATGCTCCAGCCCCGACGAACGAATTCAGTTGCCAACCAGTCCAGCAACTCCGGATGGGAAGGGCGCTCGCCGGTGTGACCGAAGTTATCTGCTGTTCTGACCAATCCCACACCAAAATGATCCTGCCAGATCCGGTTCACGATGACTCGCGCCGTCAGAGGATGCTTGGGCTGAACCAACCAACGGGCAAAAGCAAGGCGCCGGCCGCTTGTCTGCTTTCCTTTTCGCGGGGGCTTCACTTCATAGGGAGACAGAGAACCTGAGAGGACTGAGGGGACACCCGCTGAAATCCGTTGACCAGGGGTGAAGGCATCACCCCTGAGATGAATAAAGGTCGGATCTGGCTCTCCTCCCAGGTCATACAGTGCCAGGATCTTGGGAGAAGGCCGAAGTTCCTTCCTGGTGGCATCGATTTCCCTCTGGATCTCGTCGAGCCGACTGCTGGGTAAAAGGCTCACTCCGTCGCCCGCCTCCTGCTTCGAAGACTCCTCTGCCTGCTTCAGCAGCCGCTCCAGCCGCTCAATCTCGGCCAAGACGGGTCCGTTGTGACGGGAAACCTCTCGCCGCTCTTCCTCCGGGGCAAATTCGAGCTGTCGTTTCGCCGGCTCGATCCAATCATAGAGGTCGTACGCCTCCCGAAAAATGGCGCTGAAACGATAGTAGTCGCGCTGAGGAAGGGGATCGTACTTGTGATCGTGACATCGGGCGCACCCCACGGTGAGCCCAAGCACCGAGGAGCTGACAACCTCGAGCTGCTCGGCCAGCATGTCGAACCGGTCTCGAACATATTGAGTGAAGCCGTCCTGGCACATCCGGAGAAAGCCGGTGGCCACCAGATTGTCGAACTGCTCAGGGGTGAGGTCTTTGACCGCCTTGTAATCGAAGAGCTCGTCACCCGCGATCTGTTCCAGAAGAAAACGGTCATACGGCTTGTCGTCATTGAACGACCGGATCACGTAGTCCCGATAGCGATAGGCAAAAGGCCGAAGCAGATCCACATCGAGCTTGCCGGACGAATCGGAGTAACCGGCTGCATCCAGCCAGAACCGTCCCCACTGCTCTCCGTAGTGGGTTGACTCCAGCAGACGATCGATCATTCCCGGGTAGGCATCCGCCGACGAATCCTGGAGGTAGAGCCTGATTTCTTCGAGCGATGGAGGCAATCCAGTCAGTGCCAGATACACTCTGCGCAGCAGCTTCAAACGGTCTGCCTGGGGCGAGTAGTTTAGCTGCTTCTGCTCCAGTTTCTCCAGGAGAAACGCATCGACCGCTGTGCGAACCAGATCCTTCTGCCGAACCTTGGGGACATCTGGGCGGATGGGTCCCTGGAAGGACCAGAAATCTCGATCACTGGCATCCACGAGGGGATCTGTAGATGGAATGACCTCAACCTCGGGAGCTCCAGGGGGTGCTCCGGCCGCAATCCAAAGGCGCAGAGTTTCCAACTCGGCGAGGGTTGTGGGAAGCAGATCCGCTTTTTTTACCAACTCCTTCGGGGGCATCTCGGCAGCGGCGATCCGCTGGATCAGGAGACTCTGATCCGGACTACCGGGTACCATCGCCGGCCCCGACTTCCCTCCTCTCAACATGCTTTCCCGGCTCCTCAGATCGAGACCTGCCTCCTGCTTTCTCCTGCCGTGGCAGCTGATACACTTCACATTGACGATCCCCACCATCACTTCGGTCTCGGTGACTCCTCCATCGCTGGCGTGAATTTCAGGGGAGGCGGCCTCCTCTCCCTGGATCAGTGCGCCTCCATCGATCCAGCGGCGGATGCGATCGATCTCTTTCGGGGCCAACTTCGCCTTGCTAGGCGGCATGGCTCCCTGAACCACCTTTTGGAGCAGTAAGCTTTCACCCGGCAAAAAAGGCGTGATTACAGAACCGGAACGGCCTCCTCTGAGAACACTGTCCCTGGTCCTGAGGTCGAGATCTGACTGGCGGTGGCCATCTCCGTGACAGGCAAGGCAGCGGGTTTCGAAGATGGGTAGGATATCCGACTCGAAGCGCAGCGGCGCTTCTGTCATCGCCGCAGCTGTGCCAGAACAGAAGAGCAAGAAGAGACATCCAGAACGGTGGAACTTCCTGGTTGCTGCAGCCTTGGAGAAATCATCGCTGAAAGCCCAGGACCTAAGGGCTCGTCAGATTCTAATGCGCTGACGCCCGAAGGATCAAGAACGAAGGCCCCTTGTCCGTCCAACTGTCGGCGGTTACAATGCGGCTTTGACGACCATATGTTGGGCTTCTATGGCTCTATCCGTCGAGTCCAAAGCAACCGAGAATAGACACGATAACCGGGAGCAGGTCACTTGAACGAACCACTTGCCTACCTCAAGGGAGAATTTGTCCCCTACTCGCAGTGCGTCCTGCCGATTCATGACCTAGGCATTGTGATTGGCGCTGCTGTGACAGATTTCTTCCGGACGTTTCACCAGCAGCCCTACCGAATCGAAGATCACACCAGCCGTTTCTACCGCTCCTGCAAGTATGCACGCATCGAGCCTCCGGTCAGCCCCGAAGAGAGCGACGCCATTTCGCGCAAGCTGATCGAGCACAACAATAAGCTTGCTCCCGACCAGGAGCTGGGCCTGGTGTACTACATGACGGCCGGTGAAAACCCAATATATGCCGGTGCCGCCGGCAGGCCGAAGGAGCTGACTCCTAGCTATGTTCAGCACACCTTTCCCATACAGTTCAGTCTCTTTCAAGATGTGTTCCGGAAGGGCGTTCACTGCGTGACGCCATCACCGCGGCACTGGCCGCCTCAGTGCCTGTCCTCAAAGATCAAGAATCGCAATCGGCTGCATATGTGGATCGGTGACCAGGAGGTCCAGCAGCTCGACCCCAACGCCATGGCCGTTTACCTGGACATCAACGGAAACATTACGGAAACCGGCGGCTCGAACTTTGTTATCTTTCGCGGCGGCAAGGTGGTGTCACCGCGACGCCCCAATATCCTCTGGGGGATTAGCCTTACGGTGCTCGAAGAGATCCTGGGAGAAATGGGCATCCCCTTCCTGGAAGAGGACATCCAAACCTACGACGTCATCAATGCCGATGAAGCGTGGCTCCCGACGACACCCTACTGCCTGGGGCCAGTGGTGCGCATCAATGGAGTGCCCATCGGCGACGGCAAGCCGGGTCCGATGTGGCGGCGTGTCCTCGATCACTGGAGCCGCATAGTGGGCAAGGACATCTATCGCGAAACCGCCAAATCGGGCTAGCCCAGATTTCTCATCGCTGGTCTACTGCGTCGCCGCAATCATCCGCCCTGGCTGTGTTTCGATCGGTCGGCCGCCTCGACGTACTGTCAAAGTACGACTGCGGCGGCCTCGGTCGCAAGCCTTGCCAGGACGGCCCTTGCGGCGCCTCGCTACGACAAGCGATGAGCAATCCGGGCTAGAGTATTGGATCTTACGGATCACGCTCTGCTAAATACTACTTGCGAAATCCCTCCGCTAGCCCTACTATTTGGCCAGCTCAGAATAGCAGTCTGGAGCGAGCACAAAACGTAGGCGCTGGTTTATGAGAGGCCAGTGGCTAAGGAAGGACCTTTTAGTGAGCGAGACATCTCCGCATCCATTTCGCGTATTTCTGGTCAATCCAGCGCCCTCGGCCGAGAGAATCAAGTTCTCCTTCATCACTCCGCGATTCCTACCGGTACTGGCAGCGGTGACACCAGAAGAAGATTTTATCAAGGGATTGCGCCTGATTGACCAGGCCGTGGAGCCGTTCCCTCTCGACGAAGTCCAGCCCGGAGACCTGGTCGGTATCGGCATCCATACCTTCAACGCGCTGCACGGCTACAACCTCGCAGCGAAGGTCCAGGCACTTGGTGCCACTATCATCATCGGTGGCCCCCACGTCTCGGTCTTCCCCGACGAAGCAGCCAAGCACGGTGATGCCGTGGTTACGGGAGACGCCGAAGTGGTCTGGGGTCAGGCGCTGCGCGACTATGCGGCGGGCCAACTGCAGCCTCGCTACAACGGAGGGCGGGTAGACCCCGAGTTTTTCTCTCCAGCCCGCTGGGATTTGATGACGCTGGACCGCTATCTGGTGGCGTCAGTGCAAACAGTGCGGGGCTGCCCCAAGAGCTGCAGTTTCTGCTCCGTGTGGGTGCAGGACGGTCGCTCGCCCAGGCTTCGGACAAACGATGCCATCATCACAGAGCTCAAGGCTCTTTACAGTGCAGGTTTCCGTCTGATCATGTTCGCCGACGACAATTTCTATCCCTATACGCCGCAGGACATCGAGAACGCACACAATGAGGAGCTGCGTGGCCGTCTTGAGGCAGGCATGCAGGCGCGCTACGAACTCCTCGAACGCCTGGCTGATGAGATACCTTCAGACATGTACTTCTTTACTCAGATCACGATGGAAGTCGCCGACGATCCCAAGTACATGAAGGCCATGAAGAAAGGGCGTATCGGGGGCGCGCTGATCGGAATCGAGACCATCACCGAAGAGGGCCTGAAGGCCACCAACAAGGGCTTCAACTCTAGCGGAGCCGACCTGGCAAGACGCTTGGAGACGATCCGCAAGGAAGCCTTTTCCTACATCATGGGAGCGTTCATCTTCGGAATCGAGACCGACACCCAGGAGAGTATGGATCAGACCATCGAGTTCGCTCGCGACTGCGGCGTCGCGCTGGTACAGTTCATACCCTTGACTCCCCTCCCCGGAACCGTCGACTTTCAGATGATGCGCAAGGACCGAAAGGCGTTGAAGCTGAAAGACGTAAACTACGATTACTGGTTAGACCCCGATCATCCGCGCATCCTCTACCATCATCCGCTTCTAAAAGAGGAAGAGATTCTCGATGGTATTGAACGAGCCTGGCGCGACTTCTACAGTATGACTTCGACCTTAAAACGCTGCCTGCGATTCGGGATGTTCAAGGATTTGCGGAATTTTGTGGCCTACTTCGTCGTCTGCCAGGGCATGCTGAGTCGTTACCGACGTTACGGCATCTCGGCCGATAGCGCGGTGCGGGGCACCAAGCACAAGATCGCCAATGTACTCGGGAAAATGGCCCTTTCTCTGCTGAAGCGCTCCCCGGAAGCGGCCTGGTCTGCACAAGGGACGAATGGCGCCTCGCAAACCCATGAAGCTGCGAAGCCGGCTGCAGGTCTACAGAAGAATTCGCCAGCGATGTCGCCCGCGGCCGTCGATCCGGATCGCTCTGCAGAGTCCCAGGAGTCGATCGCCAGTTAGCTGGGGACGGCTCTACGGCGAAACTCGAGGGCACGAGGCCGGCGCCGTAAAGTGTTTCTTGGACACGCTCCTACGCCAAAGGCGTGACTGCGAGTAGCCCATGGTTGCAATGCGAAGCGAGCTACCCTGGGTTCAAGTCGCCCCCGATTCTTCTACACTGAAAGTGTTATTCCCACCTTCCTATGTGTCGCAAGCTACATTGCGGCAATAACCCCGTTGGGGCAAGGCATTTTTTTTGACCGACCTAGACCCCGGGGTAGCTCGCTTCGCATTGCACCCTGGGCTACTCGCAATAACGCCTTCCGCGTAGGTGATGCTCCACTGAGGCGAAGAAAAGTTTCTTTTTTTGAGTGATCCAGTTTGGCCAGTGGCAGCGCTGGACTGGAGCTTGAACGCGTCAGCTCTTCGCTCCCAACTCTACTCTCACCAGAAAATAGAATACCAACAACGATGGCCCAATCCAGCGCGGTCATTGCGAGTCAGATCACCGGTTGGCGAATGTCCTGTACATCAATACTCGCGGGGATAGGCGATCACTCGTCGGAGGGGAGGTTTCCCTGCACTTTCGGAATAGAGGCCGTGGCTCTGGATGAGCTCGTGCTGCAGGCGGCGGACATAGGAATTTTGAGGGGTCAACTCCACCGGCTTCACCGTGCGCTGCACTCGAACGATGGCATCTTCGCTCTCTTGGAGGGCGAAACCGTACTGGGGATCGATCGCCTTCAGCGTCCGAACCGCATCGGGAAAAAGTCGTAGCAGGGCGCTCTTGATCTGGACAATGGTGTTGCTCTTGATCCGATAGACTTGGGTGCCCTGCTCCAGCGCTTGAAACAGCTTCTTCGGCTCCCTCTTGCGCTGCGCCTTCAGACCTAGGATCAAGTCGCTCCGAGTGGGCTCGTCTACCAGCTGCAGCGGAAGCCCCAGGTCGCGGATCGCTTGCTCCAGGCGGGTTCGACTCACTCCGAGAGGGAAGACTCTGACGATCCCCGAGGGATTTCGATCGAAGGAGAAGCTCCTTGCTCCGACCGAAGGCTCAGGCTCCGACGGGCGGAAGCGCTCCCTCTCCTCCGAACGGAGGACAGGCTCCAGAGCATGCGATCCCTCTTCGATGTCCACCCTGCCGTCCGGCATCCGCACGCGCATCTCGGGATCAACCCGGGCACGGGCGAGGAGTCGATCGGCAACGGCTGCGATATCATGGTAGACGGCCAGGCGATCTCGGTCTTGGATCTCAACCAGGATATCGAAGGTGGGAGGAGCCTTTCTTTCCAAAACCGTTTTCTGCGTTCCTCTTCTGCGAGCTACTTCATCTGAAAGGGTCACTGCCTGGACCCCGCCGACCAGGTCTGAGAGGGTCGGGTTCATCAACAGATTGTCCAGGGTCATTCCATGGGCCGTTGCGATCAGCTGAACCCCACGCTCCGCAATGGTCCGCGCGGCCATCGCTTCTTGCGACGTCCCAATCTCGTCGATCAAGATTACCTCTGGCATGTGGTTCTCGACCGCCTCGATCATGACCTGATGCTGAAGCTCGGGTGAGGGTACCTGCATCCGACGTGCCCGACCGATCCCCGCGTGAGGCACATCACCATCGCCGGCGATCTCATTGGAGGTGTCCACGACCACGACTCGCTTATCCAGATCATCCGCCAGCACTCGAGCCGCCTCGCGCAGAAGCGTTGTCTTTCCCACGCCGGGTGGGCCCAGCAGGAGCAGGCTCTTTCCGGTCTCAATCACATCGCGAATGATGTCCACGGTCCCGGTGACGGCACGACCTACCCTACAGGTCAACCCCACGATTTCTGCCTGGCGGTTGCGAATCGCGCTAATCCGATGAAGGGTTCGTTCGATGCCGGCGCGGTTGTCCGCCGTAAAAGCACCGACCCTCTCGGTCACATAGTCCAGTTCGGATCGACCGATCTCAAACTCGTCCAGATAGGTGGCGCTGTCCAGAAAGCGAGCCTCCAGCGGCCTTCCCAGATCCAGGACGACCTCGATCAGGTCGCTGAGCGCTCCAGCCTCCTCCACGACCTTCCTGATCGGTGGAGGCAGAACCTCTAAAAGAACAGGCAGATCGTCTCTCACCTGGTGGAGTTCTTTTTCGCCGGTGGGGACAGGGAAGCTGGTGGAGACGCCGGTGGGGACAGAGAACATCATGATCCCAATATACTACGAGGTCCCGGTCGAAGTTCAATTGCCCGGGTTTGGGTGGGGATCGAACAGAGAACAGCAGAGGATTCGACAGAGGAGCCGTTTTTCCGATCTAATAGTCCAGTATGAGGAAATTATTTTTTCTACTTCTGT
>CAUZIZ010000094.1:0-20883 GCA_963579905.1 Acidobacteria bacterium UBA6911
CGTCTCGATCGGGCACTTCCAGCCCCTCAAGCAGATGAGGAGCCAAACTTCGTCCCTGCAGATGGAAGGGAAGCGGCTGGTCCATGAGCTCCAGCAGAGTTGGCAGGAGATCCACTTGACTTACCGTCTTTGCGATTCTGCGGCCTCCCGAGGTTCCCGGAACCTTCAGCAGCATGGGGACACGAATTGATTCCTCATAGCTGAACTCCTTCGACATCAGGCGATGATCCCCCATCATCTCGCCGTGCTCGGAGGTAAAAACGATGATGGTATTCTCCTCCAGCCCCAGTTCTCGCAGCCGCTGAAGGACGAAGCCCACCATCTCATCGACCAGCGTCACCAGTCCCCAGTACCGAGCCTTGGCTTGCCGGTATTCTTCGACCGTCTGGGGATAGGCAACCGGGAATTCTCCCCGCGTCAGGGAGACTCGGGCTTCCCGCTTGGGATAGGAGACGGTCGGATCCATCGGTTCGAAAAACGTCGCTGGGATTTCCATGTCGGCTGGATCATAGAGGTCATCGTTGACGTTGTCGAAGGGAGGCTTCGAATGGTCGGCAAAGGCATGGGGTTCCAGGAAGCTCAAGTAGAGGACGAAGGGACGGTCGCGATATCGCTCGATGAACTCGACTCCCATCTTGGCCAGATAGGCCGGCTTGCTGAGCTCCTTGGGAAGCCGGTTGGCCAGGTCGCGAGAGTGCCCGTAAGGTCCATCTGACTTCACGCCTCGCTCCGACAGAAAGCGGTCGTATCCTGAGCGATGGCTGTGGTCCTGGTCTGGGGACCAACTCTTTTGGTAGATCTCTGTGCTCTCGAAGTGGTCAAAGACTCTTTGGCGGAAGATCTCGTTACCCAGATGCCACTTTCCATAGTAGCCCGCCACGTAATCTCCCCGTTCCAGCATATCGATCAAGATGGAGACGTTGGGGCTTAGAGGAATGTTGTTGCCTCTCACTCCATGCGTGTGGGAATAGAGCCCGGTCAAGAGGGTTGCCCGAGACGGAGAACACATGGGATTAGCGACGTAGAAGGCCTCGAATAAGAACGCCTTCTTCGCTAGAGCGTCCAGATGAGGGGTCTTGATCTGCTTGTTTCCATAGGCCCCCAGGGTATCCGCCCGTTGCTGGTCGGTCAGAATGAAGAGAAGATTGGGTCGGTCGGGCGTGTTCTCAGGGGTCCCCAAGACGAGCCCAGCAAGCCCGAAAAGTACTAGGACTGCTCGGTAGAAGTAGGAAGAGACGCCGCCAATAGAAGAATTGGGCATCGTCAATCCCACAGCTTCCAGGCTCGGTTTCGAGGCACTGTGAGAATGAGCAGAATGGCGCTTCGCATAAGACTGATGCACTCGTGACATATGAAAACGGCTCGCCGGGTACGTCAGCCGAACGGTTTAGGCTGATCTTCGGCCTCAGGAAATTCTAGGTTTTCGAGTTGGGAAGCGCAATATCAGGGGAACAGGGGAAGGCCACGCCGGCTGTCTGCCTATCAGGGGGTGTATTTATGAAAGAAGTGGCTCTGGTACGCGGGATCCACCTGCGTGGATGATTGTTGGATCGTAGTATCGAATGGTGTGACCGGCCCCTTCTCCGGGGCCAATCCCTCCGGCCGGAATCCGATCTCAGTCGAGGTATGGAAACTGGACCTGGAGCATTTGGACGAAGGCTGGAGCACCTCCGGACTTCATCCCCATCGTGTCCTCAAACCTGCTTTGGCAGGATGCAAGGGTAAAGTCTACATTTTCGGAGGGGCCCTCTAGAACCGGAACTTCGAGAGGAGCACAAGAAGTTCACCGAGATGAAGGGGTATCGCTCCTGGCACAATGGATACATCCGCCAGAAGTACACCTACCAGCTGGATCTGGCCACTGGAGAATGGCAACGGCGGCGAGATATGCCCTATCCACGCTCCGGAGGTGAGGCCCGACTCTATCGGGGCCAATACATGCTGGTTGTCGGAGGAAGCGGCCACAGCCAGGAACACAATGCCGTGCGTCCAGGACGGTCGCAGTGGGCGCCCGCCTCCGAAGAGGAGTGGAGGGGCTTTCACGATCAGGTCCTGGTCTACGATTCAGATGAGGACATCTGGTCAGTTCTGGATCGTCCCATGCCCTACGGGATGAATACGATCCAAGCCACCCTGCTCGAGGATACCCTCTACATCACTGGAGGCGAACCGGCTACCGGATTCAATTTCAACACCGGGGATGTGGTGATGAAAGGAAAGATCAGGCTGCTGGAGAAATGACGTTACCCCCACCGTCTGAGAGAGTCCGACAGTAGCGAGGGGGTCCCAAAAGCCCTTGAAGATCGGAAGGATCAAGATCCCGCCTCGCTGTTGCTTCGGCGTGCGTACAGAGCCGTGACCGTGAGGGAGCGGGCCCCGATCACCGATCGGGACAGGTGGCGAGTCCGCTGTTTCCGGCATCGGTATGCCGGTACCGCTCATTCGCAGTCACGGCTCTGTCATCTGGCGAGCCTTCATGATCACCTCGCCATTCGAGGTTTCCGTCGGAACCGTTCGCCGCACTTTCCCGGGAGCAGAGACGTGCGACGTTCAGACGTTCCGAGGTTCCGACGAACCGTTTAAGTTTCAGCTTAGAATCGGGAACCCTCGTATATTTGGCCTATGGGTATCGACTTCGCGCCGGACTGAGGTGTAATCTGAGGCTCAACGCTGACCGGAATAGATTGAGTCTCCCCAGAATGAGAGCTAAATAGCGGGCTGAACAGGATGATCGGAGTTTGGTGTCACCTCATTCTCTTGAGCTTGCCTGCCTATCTGGTCGCCGCTCCTCCCACCTATGTAGAGCTTCCTCTGGTGAGTGCTGGGGAGCTAAGGGCTCCCGTCGTGATTTTGCAAGAGGGGAATCGCTCGCTGCGGCTCGGAAGGGGGCCTGACCCAAGACCCTGGAAGGGATCAAGCTCATGCTGCGCGCGATTAGGGATTTCCGGAAACAGCTGTGATGAATTTCGCCGACCGGTGGACACACACCCGGACACTTCCCCTTTCTTGGTCCTTGCTCCATGGCGAAAGGAGTACCCCTGGCCACGCGTAGGGAATTCCTGACGACAGCGCTAGCAGGACTCTCTTCCCGGGAAGTGGCGAGAGCGGGTCAGAGCACCATCGAGTCTTCGGCAGTGGCCCGAGTCCGGGGCCTGCAGAGGTATGGTTCTGATCGAGAACGGCTGGTTTTCCCAGCGTACTGGGAGGATCTCCCCGGTGGCCAGTTTCGTCACGAAGAGCACCCCCGTTTTCATCGCCTGCAGACCCGTCTGGACGTCCTCTACTGTCGATGTCAGCAGCCTTTGCCTCGCCTTGACCCTGGTCCACTGCGAATCCTCATCAGGCTCCGTTGTTCCCGGCACAGCCGGCCGGACCTTGTGCACCCTGGGAGTCCGCAGTGAACGTCACGGTTCCTGGGCCTTCAGCCTGGGAGCCTTGCCATCCCGATCTCGAGCCGGAACTCTCCAGGGATGGAGCCTCGTGGTCAACGCCGCCAATCCCTGGGAGGAACGGCGTCCGGTGACTGGATTCGACAACCGGGATCGGCATTCCTTCGTGCTGGCGATTCCGGGAGTCGGTAGATTTGCTTAGCTCTACTGTGACGGACAGCACGTCCTGGATCTGCTTCAGCCGATCACCGCTCGACAGAGAGCTCAGATCTCCGAACAGGAAAAGGAACGGCACGGGTCGGTTCAGCAGTTGGTTCCGGAGACTCCGGGAGCCGATGACTATGCCTTCGTGGAGAGTCGGCATCCAGGACAAGTGCTGGAGATCGATAGGTTCTCCTACTCGCAGGAACCACCGAGCACTCCTCGCCTTTCGCTGCCAGTCCTGCTGGATCTGGACTGGGAGTTGGAAGGCACTCGCATGACCGAGAACGGTTTCACTCGTTACCAGGGCAATCCGCTCCTGGCGAAGTCTGATCTGCCTGCTCCCGCCGGGACTAGCACCGGAGCCTTTCACGTCCAGGTCCTCCAGGCCGGGGGCGGCTTTGTCATGTACCTGTGTGGACGAAATCAGCTGAGCCTCCAGACCGGAATGAACAGTTTTAGCATCTATCGAGCCGTCTCTTCGGATGGGATCGATTAGAGTCTGGAGCCGCGGACGCCCGTACTTGAACCCGGACACGCGGATGGCTGGGACGGCGGAAGCCTGGGGAAGGCGGTCGTTCTGAAGGAGGGCAGCCTCTACCGAATGTGGTATGGCGGATATGTGTCGCGGCTGCGACAGGGACGCGCGGGCTACGCCGAGTCCCGCGATGGCATCCACTGGAGCCGGCCGGCGCTGGGTTTGCACAAGTTTGGTGGCGAGCAGACCAACATCTGCTTCCCCCTCCAGCCCGGTCTCAGTCATAACGAATACCAGCTTCCAGTCGAGGTGGTAAGGGACGATGAGGCTCCCCCGAAGCGACGTTATGTCATGTTCCTCCTTTCTCAGGGACCCCACGCTTTCATTGTCAACGTAGCCGTATCCCCCGATGGGAGGAACTTTTCGGTGGCTCCCCACAATGCTCGTCACTATGGTTTTGACAGTGAGCCCCGGGATTCCACCCTCCACGGAACGCCCGTGGTCCTGCGTGACGGCCGTTACTGGTGGGCCTGGGTGGGCCACATGGAAAGCGAATCACGGGGATATCGAACGCGCTGCACTGGGTGGGTGTGCCTCCAGCCTCCGAGCACCGGAGCCTGGAGTTGTGGAGATCCTCGAGGCTCCATCTGGCTCCCGATCCAGGCCGATGGGACCGGGAGCGAATCGATGTGGGAAGTGTCGTCGAGGTGGGGGATACCTGGCGTATCTACTACAGCTGCCAGGGAAGCGTAGGCCTGGCCACCATTGGGCGACATCGCCTTTACGGTCTGGAGATCCTGCCGGGCAGGAAGAGTGGTGAGATCACCTCAATAGCCCTCGAGCCTGCGAACGGCGGGTGGACCGTCGTTTCGAAGTCAATGCCAGCGGTCTGGGCGGCGACGATTTTCTGCAGGCGGAGTTATGGGAAGGAGGCCGTCGCGTGTCGGGCTTCACCTTCAAGGAAAGCTTGCCGCTAGTGCGGGATAGCCTCAGGACTGCCCTTCGCTGGAAAGGACGTGCGGGTAATCTGCTGAAAGGAGCTGGACCGTTACAAGTAAAGGTAAGGCTGACGCGGAAAAACGGGAATCCCAAGCTTCATGGGATCTACGTTTCCTAGGACCATGGTGCCGGTCTCTCAGCCTCGGAGAAGTAGGTCTTTGTGCACGTCCGATATTCGGGCACAGGCACAGGTCACCAGGGCGTTCTGAACCTCCTCCCGAAAGATCTCCAGGACACGGTGAACGCCTGCCTCTCCAGCCGTTGCCAGACCCCAGGCATAGGGACGCCCAATCAGAACCGCCCGGGCGCCCAGCGCCAGGGCCTTGAGCACATCTCTCCCTCTGCGGAAGCCTCCGTCCATGAAGACTTTAAGCCTGCCGTCCACCGTCCTCACGATCTCTTCCAGGGCATCGATCGTCGCCGGCATCCCATCTAGGGCTCGACCTCCATGATTGGAGACGATGATCCCGTCGAGCCCGGCAGAAACTGCCTTGCGGGCGTCCGAGGGGCTTACGATCCCTTTGGCCAGGAGGGGGAGTCTGGTGACGGACCTGAGCCAATCGAAGATCTCCCAAGTCAGGCCCGGATCCCTGGCGCTGTTGGCAAACTTGTAGAGCTCCTCATTGCTCATTTTTTCCGGGAGATCGTGTCCGATCTGTTGCATGACCCGGTACAGCATTCTCTGAGGCAAGGTGAAGCGGTTTCGCATGTCCTGCTCTTTCCGTCCATCTCGATCGACCGTCAGCACAACTGTCTTGAAGCCGGCCTGTTCTACCCGCTGTAGTAGTCCGCGAGTGACCTCACGGTCGCGGCGAAAGTAGAGTTGAAACCAGAGGGGACCCTTTCCGGCGGCGGCGATATCCTCGACGGTGTAGGTGGATCCAGTGCTTACCCCGAAGACCGTCCCATGGCTGGCAGCAGCTCGGGCGGAGGCCAGTTCTCCCTCGGGATGAAAGAGCCCTTGGGTCACAACCGGGGCCAGCATGACCGGAATCGAAACAGGCTCTCCCAGCACCGTCGTGGAGAGGTCGCAATGACCGATTCCGTGAAGGACGGGAGGGAGCAGACGGATGCGCCCGAAGGCCTCCAGATTATCTCGCAGGGTAACTTCATCTTCTGAACCCGTCGAGAGGTAGTCGAAGTTAGGTCGGGGCAGGCTGCCCCGGGCCAGGGCTTCATACTCGAGGACGTTGATGGGGAATCGGGTTGGTGGCAGGGGAGGAGGTATCGTGGGTCCCGCTCCAGCCACGGACTCAGTCTTCTGGGTGCCGCCAGCGGTTTGCCACAGTCCAAAGGGCCCTGTTCCCAATCCAAGAAGCTTTGCAAAGGTTCGGCGTTTCATCTTGAAGCTCCTCGTTGATTCTGCATAGATACCCAAGGAAGCCCTGGGCGGACCGATAATATAGGAAACCGGCTCATCGGAACACGATCTACACCGAAGGTGTTGATTCGCGTAGGACGGGCACTCTTGCCCGTCGAGAACACAGACGGGAAAGAGTGCCCATCCTACTACTCCCAACCCTTCTGCTAAGGGTCTGCGCAAGAATAACTTGGTAGATTTGGCGCTCAGATTTGTACCAGATTTGGCCGGGAACGATTGAGCGAAACCGCAGGCGTAGCCTGGCCTACATTGAGGATTTCTCGATTGAGGAGCGGCCGAAGATGGTGTGAAGATGAAATGCCAAAATGCCAAGTTATTTTTGCGCAGACCCTAAGAAGAGCCCAGCTCTAGAATCCGTTGGACCTCATCTGACGTAAGTTCGAGATCCTTCGCTTTCAGGTCTTCCTTCATATGCAGCTCATTAGTCGTTCCTGTCAGCGGAAGCATTCCCACTTCCATAGCGAACCGAAAGACGACTTGAGCGGGACTTGCGGCAAGACGGCTGGCAATCTTCTGCACCTCAGGATCGTCCAGAACACCTCGGTTTGCCGTCAAGAGGGAAAACCCCTGATAGATGATTTCGTTGGCCCGGCAAATCTCTCGGACTTCCTGATCCCATCCGAGAACGGCGAAGCAGCGATTCTGGACGACCATGGGCTTGATGCTTGCTCGTTCACACAGAAGATCGAGCTGTGCAGGATTGACGTTGCTTATGCCGATCATCTTGGCCCTACTGGATTCGTAGATCTCTTCAATTGCAGACCAGACCTCCCAATCGGCTTCGCCCAGGCCGACGCGTGAATAGGGTCCGTGTAGCACATACGAATCAACGTAGTCTGTATGAAGGTGTTCCAAGGAGCTTTCGAAAGACTGTCGTACCTGGGTGGTGATCGAGGCAGAAGCGTCGTAGGGAGTCCGATGATCCTGCCCGCCGGTGGGGGTAAATTTGGTTTGTAGAAAAAGCGTTTCTCGCCTGATCCCCGTGCGCTCCAGCTCCAACCGGGCTTTACCCACGAGGCCCTCGTCGTAGTGAATAATTTGATTGGCCGTGTCGATCGCCGTGAAGCCAGCGGACACCGCCAGTTCAACGAGGTGAGTTGTGGATTCCTTCTTCCACGCGGTCCCGTACATGAAAGAGGGGACTTCGACTTGGTTGTACGCCAACAAGTTACCCGTCACGGGCCTCCTGGAGCACTGCCGCTAGCGCTGAGAGATCTGGAAGAGACTCGCAATCCTCCAGCTCCCAGTCCCCAAAGGGATCCAGGAGCAGACCGTGGAGGCCAGCATTGCCGGCTCCTTCGACGTCTGTATGGTAGAGATCTCCCACGTGGAGCGTGCTTTCCTTTCGGGCTCCTGACTCGGAGAGAGCGTGTTCGAAGATCCGTGGATCCGGTTTTTCGTAGCCAACGATTGCGAAGTCGATCACAGTGGAGAAGTAGTCTCTCAGTCCGGCCTCTTTCAGACTGAGCTCAGCAGTACCGTCGGAGTTGCTCAGAGCAATCAGGTGAATCCCCAGAGTGCGGAAGCTCTCTAGCTCTAGCGCCTCCGGAACACCTGGCAGTACCCAACGCCAGATCCGATTGGCCTGACCGTCGGCTTGCAAAGTAGCGGTCAGATCGGCAGCCAGGGAGCCGATCTCCTCTTTTCCTAGACTCTCCGGCAAGTTGATGTGGGACAGGACTTCTTGGATATAGCTCCGGAAGGAGTAGTCCGGCTGGCCCGATGTCCGCCCCATTCTGCTGGAAAACTCCGGACGTCCGGCAGCCTCTGCTCGATGCAGGGCTAAGCTGCGCGACTGCAATTCAGAGGAGATGAGAGAGAAGTCAATGGAGATAAGCGTGTTGCCGACGTCCAGTGAGAGGGTTCGGATTTCAGCGCAGGGGATCATAATCCTTGCGCAGCAGAAAAATCTTGAAGGCCCTTGGTTTCCACTGACTACTGCGACTCCAGTTCGGCAAGGTCGAAGCGGTAGAAGGTGATCTCGCCGTATCTCTCGGACTCGCCGCTTGCCGTCTCTACCAGGAGGCCGATGGTCCCGTCGGCCAGACGTGTCAGCACCGAGTAGGCGGCAAATCCGCTATTCAATTGGACCGGATTGATGAACTTTCTTCCTTCGTCGTAGCTGGTCCAGACGGTGATGTTGTTTCGATTGAGACCACCTTCACCCCTCGGTGCAGAGAAAAGGATCCGATCTTTGTCGTGACCGGCGTGCTTGGCAGAGTATCGGATCAACGAGCCATCTACTCGGGGCAGGGCCAGTTTGTCCGGCCTGTCAGCCGACCAGGAGAAGCCCCCATCGGTGCTGAGGTGACGGCGTCGAAACTTGCCGTCGTTCTGACGTCCGTCCAACAGCAACCTTCCGTCGATCAACTCGACCACTTCGTCCTCGTTGGCGTCGGGTCCAGCGGTGGTCCTGCCCACCTCCCAGGTAGCTCCATGGTCGTCTGAATAGTAGACGAAGGGTGCGACCGAGACGGGACCGTTGGGTGTGCTGGAGGCAGAACGCTTGGCAGGGATCACGAGGCGTCCCCTGCGCCACTCGACGCCATCTTGCCACTCGAGCTGGATCCCGTTTCCTGGACCCGGTTCGGCTTGCCGCCAGTAGAGTCCGTCGCTGGTCTCCTCTGGTTCGTCCGGGTAGAGAACCTGTTTGCGTTCCGACCAGGTCTTGCCGTTGTCGGAACTGGAACGCACCCACACCACGTGATTCCCATCAGCAGGGTCTGGGCTCTGTCCTGGCTTGACGGCATCCGGACCAATATCTGGCCACTGCCCATAGAACAAGAAGACCGTCCTTGTGATGGCATCCACTACCGGTGTGGGATCCCCAAAATCAACCAGACCACCATTGGGGCGAAATCCGGAATCGATCACCACCAAGGGCTCCCAGGTACGACCCTGGTCAGTACTTCGCCGCATGGTCATGTCGATGGGTGCGTTCTCATCGGTCCTTGGGTCGCTGCCGTCTCCGCGTCGTGCTTCGGAGAAAGCCAGGACCGTGCCATCCGGAGCGACGATCAAGCCCGGAATGCGAAATCTATAGTAGAGGTCCTTTTGGGTAACATACTCTCCCTCAGGAGCAACAAAAGGGGTCGACACGGATAGGACCTCTGCTGAGGCTTGGAAAGAGAATGTCCATGTCGCCAGGAACGTGAGGGTGCCGACCTTGGTTAGGCGAGTATGTAAACTCAAGATTCTCTGCTCCTTTGGTAGTAGTTTCAGATAGATATTCTAATAAACTACTTTAGATTCGATGAAATAGCCAACCGGAACGGCGTGATTATAGCTGTCCTGGAAGTCCCGATCCACAATCTTGATCTTGGGGTCAAAAGGAAGTAGGACAGAATCGAAACTGGCAGCAGGGCCATAGGGGTGATATAGCTTAACTAGTTGGCGAGGTTTGAGGAGGAGATGGATATGAAGGTCGGAAGAAGTGTATTTGTGGTCTTAATAGCGGTCCTGCTACTTTCCGGCTGGTCCCAAGCGGGCGGGACTGAGAAAGAAGAGCCAAGGGAAATCGGGTCTAGACGGGAGTTGTTCGTGGATCGCTTTCTGATCGACCGATTGGAGGGTGTTGAACTCAAGCTTCACGAGCCGGTATCTGCAGGTGTGGCCATCAAGATAGACCGTCCCTGGGAGAGCAAGTTCAACTATGGTTACAAGCTCTTCAAGGAAGGTGGTTTGTACCATCTCTATTACCTTGCTCGGAAGATCATCGGCGGAGAAAAACGGTTTATTCGCTCCATCAGCTATGCCCGAAGCCAGGACGGAATCCACTGGGAAAAGCCTAACCTGGGTCTGGTCGAGGTGGACGGCAGTCGGGAAAACAACGTCGTAATGGACGGGAGGCTGGTGCCATTCGTCGACAATCGTCCTGGCGTCCCAGCTGGCCGGCGCGTCAAGGCAACCAGCTCGCATTACCGGGATCGAGACAACTGGAAGAACGAGCATCCTCTCGATGGCAAGAAGTATGTGGACTTGTTTCTTTACGACTCCACCGATGGAGTCACTTTCAAGAAGGTAAGGGAAGAGCCGGTTTTCATCACGACGCTGCCCAATGGGTTTGATGGAATCCAGTCGATCTTCTGGTCGGAGACAGAAGGCAAGTATCTCCTCTACTTTCGCTACATGACCGCCAACGACGGGACCGGAAAGCGATCGGTGGCGCGCAGTACGTCGAAGGACCTCCTCAGCTGGACCGATCCAGTGTCAATGGAGTACACGACCGGAGGTATTGTGCCTCCCGAGCATCTCTACGAGCACCAGACGGTGCCCTATTTCCGGGCACCGCATATCTATGTAGCCACGCCTCCCCGCTTCATGAAGGGACGATCCGCTTTGCCCCTTGCCGCGGCTCGACAGGCCGGGATCGTGGCGGATCCAACCTTCCCAGATCCAGATTGGCAGTTGAGAGACTGCTCCGATGCCGCGTTCATGACCTCCCGCGGAGGCAATCTCTACGACAGGACCTTCATGGGCGTCTTCGTGCGGCCAGGACCTGACACCCTGAACTGGGTCTCACGCACAAACTATCCCCTCCAGGGTGTCGTCCCCACGGGACCCGCCGAGATGTCCATTTATGTGGGCCGTCACTACGGGCATCCCACTTGGCATATCCAACGCATGACCCTACGACTCGATGGATTCGCATCCGTGAACGCTTCCTATGTCGGCGGTCAGATGATTACGAAGCCCCTGAAATTCAAGGGCAGTCGGCTGGAGATCAACTACTCGACGTCGGCGGCCGGCGGGCTCAGGGTTGAGATCCAGGATGGAAAGGGGCAGACGATTCCAGGGTTTTCGTTGGAAGAGTGCTCCGAGATCATCGGAGATGAGATCAGCCGGGTTGTGTCCTGGGAGAGGGGGGTTGAGGTGGGCAGTCTGGCAGGCGAGACCATTCGCCTGCGCTTCGTCATGAAGGATGCCGATCTTTACTCATTGCGCTTCCAATAGCGGGTGTGGTTAGCGCCCTTCACCCTTGCCCTTGCCTGCGCCCTTGCCTTTGCCCGTGTCTTTCGTGCCAATCATCCCAGATTTTTCTTCTCGGCAACGTCCGCCGTTAAGAGGCTCGATGCAAGCGAATAGATGAGGTCAGGGGAAAGATAAAGATAAAGGCAAAGGCAAGGGAATGAAGAGCTCGCGCCATCGAAATGATCAGAAGAGAGATTCGACAAACCCTGCATTTGGCCGCTCCCATGATCCTGGCCCAGCTCGCTCATATGTCCATGACCTTCGTAGATACGATCATGGTGGGCTGGCTGGGCACCCGCCAGCTGGCTGGAGTTGCCCTGGGTGGGGCGGTGTTCTTTCCCGTGCTTCTCATCACTCTGGGAGTCCTGATGGCTGTAGGTCCCATGGTGGCGCAGGGCTACGGGGGAGGCGATCGGGACGCTATCAGGGACGCTGTGAGACAAGGACTGTGGCTGGCCACCCTGCTGGGTGTCGTTGCTTTTTTGGCCCTGTGGCAGGGCTCCTGGATGCTGCGTTGGGCGGGTCAAGAGGAGGAGACGGTCGTTCTAACAGAGGGGTACTTGCGCGCCATCACGTGGGGAGTGGTACCCGAACTCTGGTTTGTGGTTCTGCGGCAATTTGTAGAGGGTCTCTCCCGCCCAAGGGTCGTCTTGATCATCACAACGGCAGGCTTGCTCCTGAACGTGGGTGCCAACTACATTTTGATGTACGGCAAGCTCGGATTTCCGGCGCTGGGGCTGGTTGGCTGCGGATGGGCGAGTGCACTGGTCTACTGGACCATGTTTCTGGTCATGGTGTTGTTCATCCTGAAGAGCGACGGACTGAGGCCTTATCGGGTTTTGTCACGTCTCGGCGGACCGGACTGGCATCGTTTTTCTGAGGTCTTTCGAATGGGATGGCCGATCGGCCTGATGCAGGGGTTCGAGGTCGGCTTGTTCTCCGCGACGGCTCTTTTGATGGGCCTACTTGGAAAGACCGCACTCGCGGCTCACCAGATCGCCCTGCAATGCGCCTCTTTCAGCTACATGGTTCCACTCGGACTCTCCTTTGCGGTCTCGGTTCGGGTGGGGCAGGCGGTTGGCCGAAAAGATCTGCAGGGAGCGCGCCGCGCCGGGCACGTGGGCATGGGCCTCGGGGCCAGTTTCATGGTGGTCGCTGCCCTCTGCTTTTGGATCTTTCCCAGGTACATCCTCTCGCTATTCCTGGGTACCGATGCTAGCGCCAACGACGAAGTAGTTTTCCACGCCGTTGGATTTCTGGCCATTGCTGCCATCTTTCAGGTATTCGACGGTCTGCAGGCGACCGCCGCGGGGGCTCTACGGGGCTTGAAGGACACGCGGACTCCCATGATCGTGGCCCTGATTTCCTATTGGATCGTGGGTCTGAGCAGTGGATATCTCCTGGCTTTTCAATTTGGCTGGCAAGGCACGGGTCTGTGGTGGGGTCTGGTCCTGGGGCTATCCACAGCGGCCCTGCTACTGTCCTGGCGCTTCAATCGACAGGTCCGTGCCAGGCTACCACATGACCATCGTTAGCAATCCTGACAGAGCCATGACCGTGAGGGAGTGGATCCGGTGCGTCAACGTAAGGGTCTTTGCAAAAATAACTTGGCATTTTGGCATCTCATCTTCACACCATCTTCGGCCGCTCCTCAATCGCGAAATCCTCAACGTAGACCCGGCTACGTCTGCGGTTTCGCTCAATCGTTCTCGGCCAAATCTGGTGCAAACCTGAGCGCCAATTCTACCAAAGTTATTCTTGCGTAGACCCTAAGGGGCAAACGCTGATTGACATCTGTACGCACCCCTGCAACCTGGAAACGTCTGGGGGTATGGTCCCTATCGGGCCCCGCTCCCTGACAGTCACGG
Organism: Acidobacteria bacterium UBA6911; assembly: GCA_963579905.1. Taxonomy (GTDB): domain Bacteria; phylum Acidobacteriota; class UBA6911; order RPQK01; family JAJDTT01; genus CAUZIZ01. Next base: position 13,288 of record CAUZIZ010000094.1, read on the forward strand.
TTCTGTCATCTGGCGAAGCTTGCGTCGCTTCCTCGTGGTTAAAGTTTCAGCCTAGCCCCGCCTCCGGCCTGAAGAGAAGGTTTACTGCAGCTAACTCTGTCCAGGAGCCCGCTTCAGCGGGCTTCTCGCGGAAAGGCTTTAGCCAGGATCCGTTCTGATCTCCACGACGAAGTCTCGATTCAGCTCTCAAGGGCACCCGAGATTCCCTGGGGTCGTCATCAGGGGCGCAAAGGACCCTCGGACCGGACTTTGGCTGAAGCCCTCACTCGAGAAGCCCGCTGAAGCGGACTTGAGTTTCACCTCACCCCGATACCCGGCCCTGAAGGACCGGTCTATTACGCTTCGAGCCAGCCTGCTGAAGCAGCCTCCGAGAGCGGTCAGATGTCGAGACCAAACGACTGTTGCGAGCTGGATCATTCGAGAGAGAAACTTCCGGTTACAGGGAAAATTGTGCGTCACTGCGTGGGGAAGAGTTGCCCCGCTCTCTCCTCGGAACCTGGGCTCATTTTGCTAACGACTCAAGTCGTTAGCGGCTCTGTCGGACTTGGCTTCGTAACACTGGTAGTTCACCCGTTAGCGGCACCTTCGGAGGACAGGAGACGTGCGACGTATTCTTGAAGTTTCAGCTTAGGTCATTGCTCCGCGGGATGGCGCCCCTTGTATGACTGTCAGGTATAGGATCTTGACCTACGGTCGCAAGACTGAGCCGATGACCTTGTAGGCTGCCTCCCGCATTTCCTGGGGGAAGTCATGGCCGCAGTCGGGGTGTTTGACGATCAGGCTGGTTTCTCCACCAAGAAGCTTGTAGATGGGCCCGGCTGCCGCAGCGCAGGCGTCGACGCTTTTCCACTGAAAGTTGCCGTCTCCCAGCGGAGCGTTGACGAAGAAGGGACGGGGAGCCAGCGCTCCTATAAGCTCCTGGAAGTCGAACGGGATCTTCTCGAATTCCCCGCGATAATTGGCCATACGGGGCATGTATCTGATCTGGGACCATCCCTTGCCGAAATACCAGTTGTCCTTTTTGCCACCCTTGTAGTCCGGATAGGAATCGAATCCACAGCTACTTGCCAAGACCGTGATCCGCTGGTCGAAGACCGCCGTATAGATGGCATTGTGCCCGCCCAGAGAGTGTCCGATGGCGGCGAAGCCTCGTGAATCGTCCACATAGGGCAGGGAAGCAAGAAGGTCGAGGCCGCGAGAGTTATCCCAGATGGCCTTCATGCTCCCGCTGACATACCGGAGCTCCCCCAGATTTGGCCAGTAGTTGGCCATGTGGGGGTAAGCTGGTGACAGGGTGACGTAACCCCGCTCCGCCAATTCGGAGGCATAGCCTCGGCCGGATTTACCGCCAAGACCCACGACCACTTTGTGTACCACCTTCATATCCGTGGGGTGCAGGCATAAGACAGCCTGAGCTCTGCGCTCGCCGGACAGAGCCTGTTTGGGAACGCAAAGGTAGGCGGGAGTGCGAGAATCAGGATCCGACTGATAGGTAATCAGGCGACGGACATAAGAGCCCAGGTCGACGCTCTCCTGGACTTCAATCTGGAGAGCGACCCGGCGTTCGTCGTCCGGGAGTTTTCCCATGACGACCTGCACTCCTTCCAGTATCTCCAGTCGCCTTTTTTGCCAGTGCTCAGGGGTCTCGACTGGCCGGACCTGCCCGTTACCGTTGTGGTACTGAAGCAGATTGTTGGGGTCCAGCCGGACAGTTTCTCCGATGGCTGGGAGTGAACAACCAAGGAGAAATGTCAGGACCGTTACAACGGATCGAGGGAAACTCATCCTCTTTTCTGCCTTGCCGTTACTGGAATCGGATCGAATACAGATCCGCATCCTTCATCACGAAGCGAAGCCTTACTGGCTTGCCCGCCAGATGCTTCAGAGGCTCCCGGTCGGTTTGCCCGCTAGGACGTGCCCACTCGACTGGTGCGGCGATCTGGTCCCCGAAAATGAGGGGGGAATCCGTGAGCGCAAATCCGGGTATGGGATTTCCGTGGATGTCTTGAATCTCGACTCTTATGCTCCCGGCGGCCGAGGTGGAGTAGTTCAGCACGAGGCCTCCCTTGTCGAAGGTGAGCACCTTGCTCACCATCTCGCCGCCCGCGTAGTCGGCGTGAAGGGAGACGAAGCCGTCAGTCCGGAGCACCATGCGTTCGAAGTGGACGGACGGAAAATCTCGCTCGCGAAGCACGTAGATCGAGATCTCTTCCTCTGACGTGGGCACGACACCCCAGGAGGCCAGATTGGTTCGGTGCATCCAGGCTCTTCGCTGGCGTCCAGGTCGGATGAAGGACTCCATGAAGCGCCGGTCCCAATGGACCCCATCACGGCTGGTCATGAAGACCGTATCGGAGATTCCCGGCCAGGGAGACTCCTTGTTGAGGGTCTTCCAGGGCAGAAAGCGGCGAGGGAAGGCCACATAGATGTGAGGGGCGCGAAAATAGGGTGTGGACGCGTTGGTGTAGAGATGATCCGACTCGGCGTCGCCGAAGTCCCCCCACTCTCCTGGGGTCCAGTTCAGGAAATCGGAAGAGGTGGCATGCTTGATGGTTCGGACGCCGTTGCGGAAGTCTCGATAGATTGACACGTACCTGCCGCGCGCCGAGTCCCAGAAGGCCACATTCAAGGAGTCGAACTTCCCATCGGTGATAATGGGCTCCTCCTGGATCTTGTCGAAGTGAATGCCGTCGGCAGAGGTAAAACCGTAGAGTACCGGCTTCCCATCACGAGAACCACTTCCCACCGCTTTATAGCGCTGGGAGGACTTGGCCGCTGGGTTATCGTCTCGAAAGGGCGCCAGGTTGTGGGATCCATCACCCTCCAAAACGATGTTGTTTTCCTTGGACCCGTTGAATTCGACGATCCCCAGATTGGGTCTGGTCCAGCTGATCCCGTCGCGGCTTTCGACGTAGACTGCGAACTGCGGATGCTCCGGCTGGACTACTTCCCCTGGCTTCAAGAAGGAGGGGATGGTGTAGCCCTCGTGGCTGCTGCCGCGATAGTACATTCGATAGCGATCCTGGTCCTTGATCACAACCTGGTAGTCGCAGGTAGCCCCTTCCCAGGGCTTGTCCAAGGTCAGGACCTTGCCGGCAGAACGTGGGTGGTGAAGCTTGAGCTGGAGTCCGTCCCTCGACTCGATGAGGAAGTCATCCACGAAAAGCTCCAGGCGGGTGCCCAGATTCAAGGCGGAGGGAGAGTCGGCGGTCTGGGCAGAGGCCACCATGGGCGTTGCCAGAAAAAGCAAAATGTAGAGCAATCGTCTAGGCACGGTTTTTATCCTTTCTTCACAGTCGATGGTCTGTGCCAGTTTACGCAGGGGGCATCTCGAGCAAGACGGTCACACCCATGTCGAGGTATTTTTGCCGCGTGTCCGGAGTGCCACTGCGGTAGCAGACCGTGGTGTCGGTGTCACGAAGCTGCTCCACAGTGTGCTGGATGCAATCGTCGCGAGTCTTGAAGGGGTGATGCGGATGGGACTCCAGACTTAGCGTCAAGTCCATCGGTCCGAAGGAAAGACAGTCGACCCCTGACTTGGCGAGTTGCCGGGCAGCCGTCACGGAGGCAACGGACTCCATCTGCATCCAGAGGACCCCGGTCTTCGCCCACCAACGGCGGTACTCTCGGTGATCGCCACTCGGATCCCAGTTCAGCCGGAAGCGGCCTCCCCAGCTCCGAACGCCTCCAGGAGCGTAGTAGAAGTTGGCTACGCCCTCGTCGACGGTTGCCTCGGTTTCCACCTGCGGGACTTCGATTCCGGAAACACCAAGGTCCAGCATGTTTCCGACCAGGTAGGTGTGGCGGGTATGTTTGATCCGGAACAGGACGGGCAGGTCGAGCTCGGCGGCGAGTTCGCAGAAGGAAAGCAATCTCTCTTCACTTAGAGGAGAGTGCTGGCCGTCCACCCAGACGTAGTCGTAGGGGCCGCTGTCGCGCAAGGCGGATAGCCTATCCTTGGAGGTCTCTGCCGGCACAGTCACGCCGATGATCGTCTCGCGTGCGTTGATGCGTTTCTTGAGCGACGTTGCCTGATCACTGAGCAATGGCATGCAGCTTCTCCTGATGAAATGGGTCATAGGTTGGGTTTCAGCGCGCATTATACATGCAAAATCGCCTTTGTATTGCAAGTCCTGTAAATCCAGATATTAGGCGGAACTATCAGGAAATGAAGGACTTAGAAATTGGATTGTTGTCACACGTGAGATTTAAAATATCGATAAGAAATGATAATTGGCACCTATTTGGCACCAGAAGGGAATGGTCTATCAACCCGACAGGCACTTCAAGTCGGCGGCTCGGTTCATCGATTTTTTCGATTCTGGGTTCCGAACGGACCGGATCTGGGAGGCAGTGGCTCACGGGTCCGATCGTCTCATCTTTCGTGGACAGGCCAATAGCAGGGTACCCTTCTTAGCTGCGGTCTTCCGAGGCCACTGCCTCGCTGATTTCACTTCGCAGCCCCCACCTGCCGCAATCCCGAGAGGATCTGGTGAGCTACTTACATATCTGGGGGCTCACCTCCATGCCGAGATCGGTTCGGCATTCCAGTTTCTAAAAGCTGTGGATACAGTGGGTATCGAGACGCCCATCGAGTATAACAATCTTGTGGAACACGTCGACCTTATCGACTCGGCGTTTCGCAGAGATTCGAATACGGACTACTCCCAGCCCTTTCCTGCCCCTAGGTATCTAAGCTGGCGTGCTCTTGCCCAGCATCGCGGAGTGCCGACAAGATTGTTAGATTGGACAGAATCCCCAATGGTCGCAGCCTTCTTCGCTGCCTTTGATGCATTGCGCGCTATAGCAGAAGGTCTGCCGCCGGCAAGGCAGCGAATAGGGGTGTTCTTTCTGGTATCCAGGCGATTGGTGGAATACGTGGATACTGTGAATGTGCCCCGTCACGCAAACGGGTTTCTGCGAGCTCAGAGGGGATTTTTTACTCGTATCCCGCAGGAAAATAAATTCCTGCTTGACCACGGGAGGTGGCCTGCCCAGGAATAGCAGCAAGAGATCACAGGCTCTGAGAGCTTGAGTCCTATGAGGCCTTCGCCAGCAGTAGAACTCATCGTTCTGAAGGGAAATTGTCTCAGGCGGAGACACTCTAAAGCTGAGCTTAGCCGAGCAGGTCGAACAACTCAATCTGTGTCACTTGCAGCCAGAATTATGAGTGGCTCTAGCCCGTCGTCCCGCAAGCCTTACGCGCGGCCTATCCGTACATGGGCATGAACTCGCCACGTTTCTTGTCGATGGCTTCAGCCACTCCCTTCTCGACCGAGGCACTGTCGGCAACGCCCAGCTCAACCACGAAGACCCTGGCGCGATTGTCTTTTTCCCAGATTTCAATGGACCCGGCGGACTCGGCGTTCTTGCCGTTGGCATCGCGCATTGACGCCGCGATGGTGTGGCCCTTGGCGGCCAGGGTTTTCCACAGCTATTCGACCGAAGACAGTGCTGGTCCCGGTGATCAATATGTTCATAACAGCTCCTCCCTGTTGGAGAGGGTCATTTGAACCTAGAACTCTTGCCGGTCCAAGCCATGTCGTCTTGAAAGTTGTATCCGACACATTTGACGAGGCGGTACGAGTTGTTTTCAGGCTGGCTGCTAGACCATTAGAGATCGCCTCTCTCTCGGCTAGTAGCTCTTCGACGTCTCGAAAGCTCAGAGTGAATCGGTGATAGACCCAAAGGGCATGGCTGATGATCTGAGGAGAGAAGGGGTAAAGGTGATATCGTGATCCCATTCCCCAGTGCTTGCTGATCCCCGGTTCGAAGAGTTGGAGCGGGCCATCTGCCGTCAGGGCACACCGCCAGGAAATCAAAAGATGGGGCGAGCGCAATGACGTAAGTCTCGACTCGAATATTTTGCCGAGGTGACGGCGACCTGATCTACAGTGAGCCGCCCTTTTCGGAGCTGATAAGAAATACGATGAATAGACCCAAGAACAGCGTGGGGTCAGGGTTCAAAACCCGTTTGGCGGCGGTGGTGTCCCTTACGGGTATCGTGATCGAGCCAGGGTGCGGATCCCAGTCGAACCGACCAGGCCGTTTCGGAGTAGCCGCTCGAGCTCGGAATCGAGGCAAATTTGACTTGCAGGAGGCTTCCGGACTCGACGGCCTGGGGATGACGCAAGGGGGCCAGGAACTGGCCCCAGTGGGTGTCCGGTGCGCCTGGCGCGTTGGTGAGGACCAGGCCATCGCCGAAATCAGCCCAGAACCAGGAAGCTAGCGCGTTTACGACAGCGTCACGATCGATACGGAAAGTCAAATCCGCCGTCAATGGTCGAGCAGCTTCTTCAAGGGGAAAGTCGAGCATCTCAAGGCTCCACAGTCCGGCGGGTTCTGCCAGCATCTCCTGGGGAGAAACGTCCTGCATCGAGGTCGGAATATCCTTGCCTAGAAGACTCATATCCAGGTCATAGGGTCGATTGAGCCAGAAGTTTCTTTCCTGATCCAGGTCCTGGCTGGAAACGGGTGCCAGCAACACCGTGACCCGATCGGGCAGCATCCTACCGCGAGGCTTCAGCCAGCGGTCTCGAGCCGTCAAGAGGGGAGCGAGGAGGTTCTCGTTGACTCCGTAGACACCGAGCCACTCAGAGAGGATGAGATCTACCTTCTCTGGAGCAGTGACCTTCTCAATATCGTTCTGGATGATTTCAATGCGGTCGCTCAATCCGTTTCGTTCCACCATCTCAGCGGCAAATTCTGCGATGTTGGTTCGTTCCACTGCGTAAACGCGCTTGGCTCCGGCCTGAGCCGCAAACATGCTGAGGACCCCCGTTCCCGCACCCATGTCAAGCACGACGTCTCCCGGCTTGACTGAGGAGAAGATTGCCTGCTGGTAGACCCGGGTCCGAGTTGCATCCCGCAGCATCCCCCGGTGGACTTCCAGGTCCTCATATTCTTCGAGGTAGTCTTGGTTTTCTTGCTGCTGGTCGTCGGTGCTTTCGATGCTAGTCATTGTGGGCCCATGCGACAGCCTCTCAAGGTCGCGTCTCTATTAGATGATAAATCTTTATTAGATCACTACTGTCCAGTTTAAAGTCAAATGATATCAACTGGTTAGCGACTCGACCTACTTCGTTTTGAAAGCGCCAATGCCTAAGTGCTTGAAAAATTGGGATTTCCCTAAGAAGCGTAGCCTTCATCGTGTGCGGGTCATTGCAGTGGCTGGGGCGCGAGGCATCTACTTAGGGTCTGCGCAAAAATAACTTGGCATTTTGACATCTCATCTTCACCCCATCTTCGGCCGCTCTTCAATCGCGAAATCCTCAACGTGGACCCGGCTGCGCCTGCGGTTTTCGCTCAATCGTTCGCGGCCAAATCTGGTGCAAATCTGAGCGCCAATTCTACCAAGTTATTCTTGCGCAGACCCTTAGGAGTTCAATCCCAACGGGATTGCGGATTCTAGCCCAGGGTTTCCGAAACCTGGGTGGCCGGATTTCCGCCCGGATATCAACCCTGTAGGAGTTGCGTTGCGATGGTATGTTCCGGGCACATAGGCAACAGTTTCTCCCAGGCACATAGGTTACAAGAGGAGTCATGTCATGGAAAGAGACGTATGTAATGGGCGAAGGAGTGAAACTGATGACCGAA